>NZ_POSF01000008.1 GCF_004343605.1 Dehalobacter sp. 12DCB1 | reverse complement strand
AAACTATCTTTTAAGTAAGATTTGACTGTGCCGTATTCAACATACTTCTGCAATTCGCTTATCGGATAAAATGTATCCGGAATACCCACCCTCCATTTTTCAAAATTCTCCTGCATAATTCCAATTCCCACTCCTTTCTTACAATTTCCTTTTGTCAATAATCATAAATTTAGTATAGGCTTAATTAATGAAAAATTCTTCAATTCATACTTATTTTGCTTTGCGATGCCGTACGCACCAATACACCATGACAACATGCTCCTAAGTGTCCCGGTCCCGGCTATTATACCAAAGGGTGTATTTGTTATATTGAGGGTGTGGTTAATAACCTATTTAATTTTATTGCTTAAAAATATTTTGCCTTCAACTTAAGGCTGTGATTAAGCATAGCCACGAAGGGGACGTAACGAAACTTTATTTCGCGACGTCCCCTTAACCTATCTAGCCCAATTTTTTTGGCTCATCTTTTATCAGTTAGTACTGCCATCTTCCTCATATTATGAGCAATACAGTGCAAATGCTTTCCCTAATATTAGAACTTGATTATCCAAAAAGTATATCATGGTTAAGTTTTATTTTAGAGTCATGGGATAGAATTTAAACAGTTATAATGTTTACAGGAGGAAAATCATCTTTGCGCTCGTCATAATTTCTGAAAAGTTAATTGACTAATTTTTTTAACGTTTCTGCTAATTTAGAATATAATTCATTTTCATTGTTAATAAAAACTATCAGGGTAATCTTGGCCGTGACTTTTGGTTTCAAGGTTTCCTTGATCTGTACATCTTCGCCTGTCGTGGATAGCATGCAGGTATAGCCGGTTTCAGTAAGAAAAGCCTTGATATGCCCCACAAGCCCTCCCTGATCTTCAACCCAACCGGCTAAGGACTGTAGCTCATTGTTGAGCCTATCTCTTACCCACGAATATTCTTTGGCAATGACACGTTCAGTAGATAAAATGACGGCTCCTTCATGGTGGGTAACTGTGATTTCTTCCTGATTGCAGAGCACCGATTTCTCATGCTGTTCATGCTGCTCGTCATGGTGGTGTCCGCACTGACAGGCTTGGCCTTCGTGTTCATGGTGTTCATGGTGTTCGTGTGCCATTTTAGATCCCCGCCTTTTCAAATAAATCGTTCCAAAATCCGGTTGAAAGCTCGTTAGTAGCGGATATAGGATAACAGTACGCATCCCGGTTATATTTCCGGATACTCTCCTGTACTTTTTCCACTGTCGTTTCATCCACCAAATCAATCTTGTTAACTAACACTGACTTTGTATCCTCCAGCTGCTCTGAGACGAAGTTTTCCATCGCACCAACCAATCGGAACCACCGTTTGGCATCTACCACAATAATCGTCATGGCCTGCATCCCGAGTTCGGTCTCCACCGTGCTTTTTATTTTACTCGGAAAAGCAAGACCAGTTGCCTCAATGATGATCCATTCCGGGCTGTATTCCTTACTAAGATAATCAACTGTATCCGTAAGTTTAGCCGAAGATGTGCAGCAGGCGCAGCCGGCAAAAAGGTTCTTGACGGTAAAATCTTCATTCTCTAGTAGAAGGTTATCAATTCCGGCTGTACCGATTTCATTTTCTATGATTACAACCTTTTTGTCGTTCTCATTACCATTAGAAGTTTCAACGAGATGTCTTGCAAGCTGCATTAACACACTGGTTTTCCCTGACCCCAAGAATCCGCTTAATATGATTACTTTGATGGCAACCCTCTCCTTTTCAGTATAATCATGCTTCTGGGTCCTCTCCAGTACTTATATAGAGAAATCTGTTTGCCATTCGAATATAAGCAAAATCCCCTTGAATAAAATTATCCAGAGGATTTTGCAATCTTTCACTTAAATAATGGTTTAAATATTTATTCTATTGAGTGTATTATAACTTATTGACTTGATTCCAAGTCATTATTAACGCAGGAATTCTTTCGTCACCGGTCATAAAGGCATGTCCTTTTTCGTTCATGAGCACTGGGAACAGTATAAAATTACCTTTTTTTCCATATTGCTCTGCACATCTTTTTGTTTCTTCAATGATTGCCTCTACGGGAGCACCCATATAACTGGCAGGTCCGGATGTATCCCAACCGCCTTCTACAATTAAACGGCCATGATACTTCGTCAGGATTCCCTCCAAATCATTACAAACCTGAGCAGCATCCCATATTTTAATACCCATTTCAACATAGTCTTCGATAATATCTTCACATTTCCCACATGTATGTTGATTAAAGATAACACCACGGGAAGTCACAGCCTCAACGATTCTTTTGTGGTACGGCTTAATGACTTCGCGATAGGTTTTTGGCGACATAAACATCCCACGAGCAGTTGCCAAGTCATCAAAATAGATGATAACATCCGGCTTATATGCATCAATATATCGGTTTATACAAGCGATTTTGTAATCTGCCATTGCCGCAAAGAATTCATGACAGGAATCCGGATCTTCAATCAAAGCACATAAGGTATTTTCAAACCCCATAAATGCAGCCATCCGTTCAAAGAGACCACATGCATTAAATACTGCAACCGGTTGTTCCTTTCTTTTTTCGTCAGTAAAGTCAGCCAATTCAATTTGTGCCATCTGCTCAATTCCAAGAGAATCAACATCAGGGAATTTTACATATTCTTTCCAATCAGCGATATCATCGAATAATATTTTTCCTGACTCCGGTATGACTCCCTCAGCCGTGGCTACCCAATTTACGCCAAACGGGTCCTTCCCGCCTTGCCATGGTTGGTCTGTATTATTCGTTGCTAACATGCATACTTTATATAGTTCATACAGCAAAGGGGCGAATTCCGGTTTTCCTCCGTTAAGCATGATCTCAAAATTTTCTCTTTGAGTCAGCGTCATATTGATTTACCTCCCTTTAGCAAGATTTTTCATCTTATAAGGATTTTACCAACTCAGAAGCTTTCACTGCAGCACTGCCGGCATCAGGAGCAAAACCATCGGCATTGATTTCATCAGCGAATTGTTGGGTAACAGGAGCACCACCGACGAGAACTTTAAAGCCTGTCAAACCGCTGGCCTTGACCGTCTGGACGGCTTCCTTTAATGATGGCATTGTTGTCGTCAAAAGTCCTGAACAAGCCACTAAAGTAACATTCTGATTTTCTTTGATAGCTTCAACCCATTTTTCATGCGCCACATCCACACCGAGGTCAACCATGGTGAATCCGGCACTTTCGATCATCATAGAAACAAGGTTTTTACCAATATCATGCAGGTCGCCTGCTACAGTTCCGATAATACAGGTACCTAAGGAGTTTGAGGTGTCGCCAGCCATCAGTGGTTTCAGAACATCAACACCTTTGGCCATCGCTTTGGCGGCCATTAACATTTCAGGAACGAAGATTTCGCCTGTGGAGAACTTGTCCCCAACAACGCCCATCGAACCTACCATTGCCTGCAGAATATCTTTTGCTGCGCTTCCTTCATCGAGCGCTTCCTGTACCAATCCAGGAACAAGTTTTGCTTTTCCTGCTTCTACCATTGCTTTGACTTCTTCAATTTTAGCCATTTTTTATAATCCTCCTTAAAATTTTATTCTGATTGAATAACAATTCTCTGATTGAATGCCTGTTTGGTGAGCCAGCTCTACGATTTTTTCTGACCAAAACGTCCTTCCCTGAAGGCGCTAATATATTCCATGCAATATTCATCCTGACCTAAGAGAGCTTCCGTCGCAAAGATCATACCGACCAAATCTTGATTCGTCGGGTCAAGGATCCCGCTGTCCATGCCGGCGTTCATTGCCAGAACGCAGAAGGCCTGATTGACAAGCTTTCTAGCAGGCAAGTTAAACGAAATATTGCTGAATCCGCCGGTAATGTGAATTGCCGGATACTGTCTTTTAATCTCTTTGATTACGTCAACAATCATGTTGATGCCCTTTTCCGAAGTGCAGAGCATTTCGACTAGCGGATCAATGTGCAGACGGGACGGGGCAATATTGAATTCTTTAGCTCTTTTCATGATGTTTGCAAATACTTCAAGACGTTTTTCTGCCGTCTTGGAAATTCCGCTGTCATCACAAAGAAGCGCAACGCATTCCCATTTGGTATCGGCAATGACCGGGAATACGACATCGATCTTGTCACCTTCGCCGGATATAGAATTAATGAGTCCCGGCCGTTTGCAGAATTGAATCGCATCGACGCAGGTCTGCGCATGCGGGCTGTCGATACAAATCGGAGTATCTGTCACTTCCTGTACCAGGTCAATCAGCCATTTTAAGGTTTCGAGTTCAATTTTGACGTCTGTGGATGCACAGACATCAATAAAATCCGCGCCGGCATCGGATTGGATTTTGGCAAGGTTTCGAATGAACCCTGCATCCTTTTCAGCGATTGCTCTCGCTACGGAAGGGATGGCACCGTTAATTTTTTCTCCAATGATGATCATGAATAATCTACCTCCAGTAATACTTTGTTTTCTGGTTTTGAATAATTGTGTTTCTTGTGTTAATTCTTCCAGCTTTCTCATATCAAAAATAACAATCTTGTCTCTCTTCTTATCTAAAATATGAAGCTTATTCAGCGTGCAGAGTACTTTGGAGACCGTTACTTAATGAGCTCCGGTTATTTCAGAAATATTTCTCAAGGGTAAATTAATGTTGACCTCGATATGATTATTAACAGGCTTCCCCTGAGAAACGCATAATTGATAAATCATTTCACAATCCGTATTGTCGGAGTTGTGTTGAAATAAATAGTTGAACATACAATGTTTGCTGCCAAAATAAACCATTCGTTCTCGTCCATCGCTGAACAGAAAGTTTACTTGCAATTTACCGGTAAGCACATAGATAAATTTATGGATTGCTTCACCCGGTAAAACAACTAATTCACCTCCTCTTTTAGCGATTTGGTCAAGCGGATGACTAGGTACATTGTACAAAATAAGATAATTAAATGATTCAATCTAAATTGAAAATAATCATTTTATAAATGATAATATTTTACAAATGCTAATTAGTTAGTGCCATCATGTTTAAATAATTGTGTTTCTTGTGTTAATTCTTCCAGCTTTCTCATATCAAAAATAACGATCCTGTCTCTCTTCTTATCTAAAATATGAAGCTTATTCAGTGTGCAGAATACTTTGGAGACGGTTGCATAATGAGCTCCGGTTATTTCAGAAATATCTCTCAAGGGCAAATTAATGTTGATCTCGATATGATTATTAACAGGCTTCCCCTGAGAAACGCATAATTGATAAATCAATTTCACAATCCGTATTGTCGGATTTAAAAAGTCCAT
>NZ_POSF01000007.1 GCF_004343605.1 Dehalobacter sp. 12DCB1 | reverse complement strand
CGTATATAACAGGGGAAGACGCAATCTTTTGAAAAGATTGCGCTTCCGGAAAAACTTGATTCATAAACGGTATGATATCGTTATCTGTATGAGTCCAACTCAAACCTAACGTTAGGAAGAATATAACTGTTGCTGAAAGAACGATTATTTTTTTTGCTAGGTTTTTCATTTCTTGCTCCCGTTACGTTAATATCTGTTTGATTGAAATTATGCGGCCTCTACTTTATCAGCTTTCTTTTTGGAGGGTATCAAAGAATTTAACCGTACCGTAACGATAATGAAGACAAGGAGAATTGCTCCGAAGATTAACAGCCCCATGCCTGCGGCCTGCATCTCACCTTCGCCGATGCTGCTGACGATCCAAGCCAGAGTAAATCCTCCCCAAAGTACAGAGATCACAGTTAAAATCCAGCGGTTTACGGACATTTTCCCTGTAGCCTGGAATTTGATGTATACAAACCATATGGATGATGCCATCAGTGCCCCTAAGATTAACCAGAAGACAATCATATTACCTTTCCTCCATTCTTATTTATTCCAGAAGTTCTTAACTGCATCTGGAACGATTATTTTCCCATACCCGAACAAATCGTCGAAAAACCTCAGGAGCGGTTTTGCCGGAGTCCTTGTTGCTAGTTTCGCTAAATCATGGTGCCATTCCTGGGTTGGTTTGTTGTAGGGGCAGACTTTAATACAAACTCCGCAGTCACTGCCGACTTCTCCCCATTGGGTCATGCACTTCACTCCATCTACCGCCCACTTTTTGACTCCCGGATTGGTTGATTCCTTTACTTTGAAACTTGGTTCATCATCATGGGATATTGCTTGGGAAGGACAGGCATCCGCGCATTTCTTACAAGTCTTGCAAAATTTCATCGCTCCGAAGCTAATCGGTTTATCAATGGCCAAATCCATATCCACGAAGGTTTTACATATCCGCTGTCTAGGTCCGAATTCCGGCGAGATCATAATACCGATCCTGCTGAGTTCCCCTAGTCCGGCCTGAATAGCTAAGGGGACGCTTAAAGCCGTATCGTTGGAACAAGGTATGCACTGGTAGCCTAATGTCCTGATAAATGTAGCCAACTTACGGGAGGTAACACCCATATTGGAGTAGATATTAGCCGAAGAGGCTGTTTGGGGCAAGGCCGGGGCAGTCTGATAGCCGTCGTAATCCATTTCAAGAATCATTACAATCACATGGCTAGGCGTAAACGGAAGCTTATTGGGAATAGGACTATTCGGATTCGGATGGTTCGGATCAGCAGCCGCAACCGGATCCATGACCTCAGAATAGACCCACCGTTCATCATAGGGGGCAATCCCCACTTTACTTGCTCCAAAATACATAGCGGCTTTTTTAATTATAGCGCTTGCAGCTTCAGGGCTTTCAAACTTATACTTGGTAGGATTTACGTCACTACCCCAATTTGGATTTACTTCACCTTTCCAAGAAAAGAGCCCTATCGATTGGTAACTTAAGGTTGCCTGATAATGATTGATATCCTGTTCAATGGCCCATGAGCCGTTATCTAAAGCAACTTCAAGCTGAGTCCAGCCCGGTCCGCCAGTTTGCGGTATTGCCCCCATCCTTTTTCCAAAATATTTTGCACCTCCGGGGCAAGTTAAAACCGGAGATAACCTAGTGTAACTATACCGCTGATAGTCAGTGGAGATTTCCACCGGCATCGTATCATGCTGTACAATATCTGCAGCATCTGCGACGCCGTTTCCTCCTGTTAATTCAGAACCGAACAGTGCCGTTCCAGTCGCTCCAACTCCTAATCCAAGTGAAGTTTTTAAGAATCCCCGTCTGCTGAGTTTTGTGGATAATACTTTTTTTTCTTTTTTCGCGTCAGATTTTTCATTACCCAACTCCATCGTCATCTCCTCCTAATAGAATTTGTTTTTAAAATAAGATCTTATTTGCCTTTAAGATATCATTTTTTCTAAAAAAAGATACGAGTATGAACTACAGGTGTAGTCTGTACAACACCAATTTATTTTTAAATGAGCTATAATTACTTTGAATATTAATACCAGGTATGAACAGAATAACGACAGTGAAAATCATTTCGAAATTAAAACAAATGAAATAATTGAACAGATCAACGGATATTACCATATCAAAGACATCCGTCGATTGCGGAAGTATCAACAAAATATCAAAAACAATTTATGCAAAACTAATGTAGCGTTAAATGAATTTTTATTATAATTAAGCATGGACTAATTTATCTGGGAGTTGATTTTGTGAAAGAATCCTTCGGACAATTTCCTAGAATTTACAGGCTTGAAAACATTCCCGAGGCACTCATTGGAAGAGAAACAGAAGTCTTTTACAAAAAAAATACGATTATTGTATCTCCAGGTGATGTCTTAGAAGGCTTTTATTATATAAAAAAAGGCAGGGTAATCGCCTTTGAATACTTTCCAAAAGGCAATGAAGAAATTTTGTCCATTCTCGAAGAGCGCAGTATCTTTTTAGAGTCTAATGTCCTTTTAAAAGTACCTGCTTTCTGTTATTTTAAAACGTTGGAGGATACCTTTGTAAATTTTGTAAAACGTGAAGATCTTCTGGAATTATTGGCCAAAGATTTAAACGTTACTCTTTATGTTATAGAATCTATTGCCATGAAATTGTACTCTCATGTTAACCATGCGGATGAAATACTCTATTATGATTCGGAATGGAGAATCTGCAACCTATTATTAACTTTCGCCGATAATTTTGGGGGAAAAGAGGACAAAAAAATAAGGCTGAATATTAAAACCAGCCAGCAGTTTATTAGTAATTTACTGGGTATTAACAGAATAACTACTACGAAAGTTATTTCAAAACTGAAACAAATGAAATTAATTGAACAGACTGATGGGTATTACTATATCAAAGACATTCAACGATTACGGGAGCATCAAAAAAATATTATTATCTAGAGGTTTTTCTAACCTCTCCACAACCGACCTAAGTTTTTTGAAAGCCTCTCCTGTTTCAAGGAAGCGTTGGAAGCTTTTTGGGCAATCGTTTCTCTTCCTGACTGATTCATTATTGGCTGTCGAGATTTCATTAATTGGGCTAAATTCTGAATCGCTTGGTTAAGTTCTGCCGAGATAGTACTAGTCTCGCCTGATATCGTTTTAATCCGTTTAAATCCTTGACTAACATAAAATGACCTGGGCTGAAAGCCCAAGTTATAGAGATTTATGATACAGATAATTTTTATACACTTTAGTTTGAATCTTTGATTAAGAAATAAAGTGATAAGCCCGCCATTCACTTATCACAATCATAACGGCGACAGCCGATATCAATACAATAAATAATAAATCCCCTAAGCTTAATTTGCTTTTCATTCTTTGACCTCGATGTTATTCATTTTATTTTTCTAAAATCCCCATGATATATCTCCTGGGACGCAAAATGATCTCATTGAGTATCAACCCCGGACAAAAGAACCTGCACCAGAATCTGCTGATGAAGAAAGAACTAAAAATCACCACCGGCAAAATAAGCCACTGGATACCGAATCCCTGCCGGCCAAACAAAGTGGCGAATGGCTCATAACCGGCAAAACTCGGTGACTTCGTCAGGAATGCCCCTATCAGTGCCAGGTATATGAGTATATATCTTATTTTAGCCGCTTTGGCTTCGATTGCTTTATTACAGCATTTGAATTTACCGCCGCCTACTTTTGCTGTTATTTCCTGCAAAGCGCCAAACGGGCAAAGCCAGAAACAGTAAATATTCTTTCCTATTATAAAGGTAATCACCGGGATCCCGATTAAGAGGATATACCAGACCAGGTTTTCACGGATTGACGGCAAATTCCCCATGAAAAGTGCGGCTATATTTGCCATCGAAATCGGTGTATTGTATTGGAAGCCAATGAAGACTAAACTGCCTATCAGGGCAATCCAGCGCAGTTTTCTCTGTTTGAATGCGACGCCAATTACCGTCAGGATCACCAAAGCGATAACCGCAGTTTCCTTTGCCCCGAACTTAAACGGTTCAACCTCATCCTTCACATTGAGCCTGAACTCGCCCCTGGCTACGGCATGGCTTCCCTGGGAAATGGCCTTGGCAATCCCCCGGGAAGAAAAAGTAGCGCCCGATATACGGTCGATATCTTTGTTAATGGACAAGGGGTCCGTGATGTCTTTGCCGATGAATTTCTCCAGGTATTTCTGGTCGATGACTTTATCAATAAAGGATGGCGTATCCTTATGGGCGGCAATAACCGTCCCGACAATTTTTCCTTTGAGGTCAATTCCGGTGACCATTTTAACCGGTCCTCCATAAGCAACCGCTTGCTCGATTACGACGTAACCTATTTTTTCTTCCCTGCCGTTTTGATCTTTCGTTATCCCTTCGTATATAACAGGGGAAGACGCAATC
>NZ_POSF01000006.1 GCF_004343605.1 Dehalobacter sp. 12DCB1 | reverse complement strand
AAGACCGCCTGGTGAATTCAGACCGCAGGGACAAAGGCCGCCTGGTGAATTCAGACCACAGGGACAAAGACCGCCTGGTGAATTCAGACCACAGGGACAAAGACCACCTGGTGAATTTAGACCGCAGGGACAAAGACCACCTGGTGAATTTAGACCGCAGGGTCAAAGACCACCGATGAGCGGCGATCGGCCGTATGCGCCAAGACCGCAGGGTGATTTTCGTCCATCACATCGTCCTGCAGGTGATGACCGGAGACCACAAGGCGGCGGACGCCCGTTCTCCGATAGCGGAAGAAGACCTTCCCAGGGACAGCGCCCAGGGACAGATAAAAAAGCCCCCCAAACTCAAAGGATCAAGATTGAAGGAAAATCCGTTGAGCTTACTGTCGCTGAGCAGCCAGTAAAACGCCAGCCGCCGGAGAAAAAGAAAGCCCATGAAAATAAAGAGTTTCTATTTGATAAACGGCGTAATGATGAAAAAGATTTTTCTTCCATCTTAAGAAAAAATGACCGGAATCAACCAAACCGGAACCAACCCAATAAGATGGTTAAAGAAGTGGTCCCCAAGCATATTATTATTCCTGAGTCCTTGTCAGTTCAGGAGCTGGCGCTCAGAATGAGCCGCAAAGCCGGTGAGGTCATCAAGGAATTAATGAAGCTTGGTGTTATGGCGACCATCAATCAGGAAATTGATGCTGATACAGCGACGATTGTAGCTACCGAAATGGGTATGACGATTGAGGTTAAAGCTGAGAAATCCATGGCAGTCATTGAGGAAGTAGAAGATGATGCGTCCACGCTCAAATTCCGTCCTCCTGTTGTGACGGTCATGGGTCACGTCGATCACGGAAAAACATCTTTGCTCGATGCGATTCGTTCCGCCAATGTCATAGCATCTGAAGCCGGCGGGATTACCCAGCATATCGGTGCTTATCAGGTGGAAATTAAAAACCAAAAGATTACTTTTTTGGATACTCCTGGTCACGAGGCTTTTACAGCTATGAGAGCGAGAGGGGCTCAGGTCACGGACATTGCCATACTGGTAGTGGCTGCGGATGATGGCGTTATGCCCCAGACCGTGGAAGCGATTAATCATGCCAAAGCGGCCAATGTACCGATTATCGTAGCGATCAATAAAATTGATAAAGAAAACGCTAATCCGGACCGTGTTAAACAGGAACTGACCGAGTACGGCCTGGTTGTTGAAGAATGGGGCGGGGATACGATCACCGTGCCGGTCTCGGCCAAAGCCAGACTTAACATTGACAACCTGCTGGAAATGATCCTGCTTGTTGCGGAGATGAAAGATCTAAAGGCTAATCCGAATCGACTGGCAACCGGAACCGTTATCGAAGCGAAACTTGATAAAGGTAAGGGGCCTGTGGCAACGGTTCTGGTCTCCAAAGGTACGCTGAATATTGGTGATATTATTATTGCTGGGCATTCATTTGGCCGGATCAGAGCTATGGTTGATGACAAAGGCCGCAGGGTCAAAAAAGCCGTCCCTTCCATGCCTGTAGAGGTTCAAGGGTTGTCTGAAGTTCCACCGGCCGGAGAAATCTTCAATGTTGTCAACGACGAGAAACTTGCCCGCAGTATTACCGATGCGCGCGTCGATGAGAAAAAGGCCGAAGAAGTCAAGCAAAAGTCCAGGATCAGCCTCGATGACCTTTTTGATAAGATCAAAGAAGGCGAAGTCAAAGATTTGAACATCATTATTAAAGCTGATGTTCAGGGTTCTGTCGAAGCGATTAAACAGTCTCTGGCCAAGCTGACGACCTCGGAAGTCCGGGTAAACATCATTCACGGCGGAGTGGGTGCGATCAGTGAATCCGATGTGATGCTCGCTGCTGCTTCCAATGCGATCATCATTGGCTTTAATGTCAGACATGATTCCAATACGAAATCGACAGCAGAACTCCAGGGTGTCGATATCAGAATGTACAGAGTCATTTATGATGCGATTGATGATATCAAAGCCGCTATGGAAGGTATGCTCGATCCTGATTTTAAGGAAGTCATTCAGGGTAAAGCGGAAGTCCGCCAGATTTTCAAGGTGCCAAAGGCTGGAACTGTTGCCGGCAGCTATATAACCGACGGTAAGATTCATCGATCGGATAAGATCAGGGTTATCAGAGACGCAATTGTCATCCACGAGGGAGACCTGGAATCTCTGAGACGTTTCAAAGATGATGCCAAGGAAGTTGCGGAAGGATACGAATGCGGGATTGGCTTAAAGAACTTCAATGATCTTAAAGAAGGAGATATCTTGGAAGCCTTTACGATGGAGGAAGTTAAAAGAGAGCTCTAGACTAGCATTGGAGGTTTTCTGAATGGCTAAACACAGGGCTTTTCGCCTGGCAGAATCGATCAAAGCAGAAGTGGCACAGATGATCCGGGAGGATATCAAAGATCCGCGGCTCGGATTCGTGACCGTCACGGATGTGGAGGTTGCTGACGATTTGCGGCATGCCAAAATATTCGTCAGCGTATTGGGAACAGAAGAGGAAATGAAAAGCAGTTTGGATGTTTTAAATAAAGCATCCGGATATCTGCGCAGCGAACTGGGTAAAATCATCAGCCTGCGCTATTTTCCCGAGATCACTTTCAAGTATGATCAGTCTATTGAACATGGCGCCCATATTTCCAAGCTGCTTCGTGAGGTTGGCGCGAAAGGTGAATCCAGCGATGGACAAGACGACGAATAAGGTGATCTCAGAACTGGCCAAAAAATTGGATACAATCTCCGAGGCTGCACTGCTTACGCATATATCCCCGGATGGGGACTGCATAGGTTCAATGCTTGCTTTGGGGATTGCCTTAGAAGGTCTGAACAAAAAAATATGTTATTATAATCCTGGGTTTCTGCCGGTAAATTTGAAGTTTCTTCCGGGTGTGGACAAGATATGTTCTGTTCTGCCTCCGGAAGAGTTTCCAGAAACCCTTATTTTTATTGACTGCGCTGAAGCGGAAAGAGCGTATAGCACTCTTTGCCCGGAGTTTCTTCAGGGAAAAACGGTGATTAATATTGATCATCATATTTCCAATAACGGTTTCGGTACGGTTAATTGGATTGATGCCGGCGCAGCCGCCACAGGTGAAATGATTTTTCACCTGCTGGGTGAAATGGGAGTTTCCATGACCAAGGAAATTGCAGAGAATCTCTATACTGCGATTATTACGGATACAGGCAGGTTCAGCTACAGCAATACCACAGTCGAAAGCTTCAGGATTGCTGCGGAATTGCTCAAAACAGGCCTTGATCTTGTTCAGATCAACAATATACTGTTTGAACAGAAAAGCTTGGCTCAGACCAGACTGCTGCAAAAAGCGCTGACGAACCTGGAACTTCATCAGCAGGGAATGATGGCTGTCATTGTTCTGACCAGAGAAGACTTTGAAGAAACAGGTGCAGATGAGAGCTTAAGTGAAGGCTTGGTGAACTATGCACGCAATATCGAAAAGGTGGAAGCTGCTGCGCTGTTAAAAGAAATTGCCCCGGATGAAATCAAAGTCAGTTTCCGATCCAATACCTGGCTTGATGTAAACCAAGTTGCCAGCCGGTTCGGCGGAGGCGGACACCGGCGGGCATCAGGCTGTTCTATTAATGGAACAATGGGTCAAGCCAGGCAAATGATTGTATCTGCACTTGAGGAGGCCCTGAACGTTGGACGGGATCATTAATGTTTTAAAACCTGTTGGCATGACTTCCACAGACGTTGTTAGGTGGCTGTTTCGGAAAACACAGGCCGGCAAGGCAGGCCATATTGGGACGCTGGATCCCGGTGCTGCCGGGGTGCTTCCGATTTGCCTTGGCAAGGCAACGCGGCTGGCAGAATACCACAGCGACCAGGGAAAAAGTTATAGAGCTGAGATTACACTCGGAATCACGACAGATACGCAGGATGCTTTCGGACAGGAACGATCGAGGATTGTGCCTATGGTATCACGAGAACAATTTGCAAATACACTGGAGAATTTTCTTGGTGTCATTGAACAGGAACCGCCCATGTATTCCGCTGTCAGAAAAAATGGCAGGCGTCTGTACGAATATGCCCGCCAGGGGATCGATGTTGCAAGAGAAAAAAGACAGGTGGAGATCAAGCGGCTGGATCTGGTGGAATGGCATGAAGAGACGTTTCCAAGAGTTCTATTCGATGTGGAATGCTCCAAAGGAACGTATATACGCACTTTATGTCACGATATTGGCGCTGCCCTGGGTTGCGGTGCACATATGTCCTTTTTGCTCAGATTAAGCGCAGGCAAGTTTACGCTGGATTCCACCTACACACTGGAAGAGATTGATCAGGCGCTTGCCGACGGCGATGAACACATGCTCCTGGCCCCGGAATGGGGGCTCACACTGCCAAAGGCAAGTATACCGGCCTATCGGCTTGCCGCTTTCCGAAACGGGCTTTCTACCGGAGGGGATCTTGTTGATGCTGAAGTGTACGCGGAACAGCTTCCTGTTCAGGTATTTTGTGAGGGACGTTTTATTGGCATAGGGAATTGGGAAAACGGATGTTTATGCCCCAATAAGGTCATGGGTTAGCAAAGGTCAACAAGGTACTAGGGGGTAAAGGTTTTTGGAAGTTTGCACTCTGATTCCGGGATACAAATTTGAGCCGACTGTGCTTGCTCTGGGGAATTTTGACGGTATACACCTAGGACATCAGGAGCTGTTGAAGCACGGCTTAGAGAAAGCACGTTCACTGAAGACATTGTTTTCAGTTTTGCTTTTTGATCCCCATCCGCTGAAAGTACTTCATCCAGATAGAAAACTGGAATTGATTACCGGCAAGGATGAGAAAATCATGCTATTTGAAAAATTTGGCGTAGACAGAGTGCTCTTATTGCCTTTCTCTCCGGGATTTGCCGAGACAACGCCGCAGGAATTCGTTGAAAATATTCTGCTGAAGATCAGGGCCGTTCATGTTATTGTTGGCTTCAACTACTCCTTTGGCTGTCATGGCAAAGGAAAACCTAGCGACCTCGAAAAGTTTGGTGAAACTTACAATTTTGGGGTAAGTGTTGTCCAAGCCCAGATGCTTGACGACAGAGTGATCTCTTCGACCGAAATCAGACGTGCACTTCTGAACGGGGATATCGATCTAGCCAAGTTGATGATGGGACGCGCACCTACGATTATCGGAACGGTGGTTCACGGTGACGGGCGGGGTAGGGATATTGGATTTCCGACAGCCAACATAGAGACGTATGAGGACTTGCTAATCCCCAAAAATGGTGTGTATGTCGTTACTGCAAAAATTGACGGCAGGATCTACGGCGGGATGATGAACATCGGGATTGTACCGACCTTTAAAACCGGCCTAGAGAAGACCACGGAGATTCATTTTTTTGATTTTCACGGAGATTTATATCAGAAGGACTTATTCATAGATATTCAGGCCAGATTGCGTTCCGAGAAGAAATTTAATGGAGTCAAGGAAATCACGGAGCAACTCGGTAAAGACATGAAAGCCGCAAAACAAAAGCTGCAAAAACAAAACTTTACAAAATTTATGGAATAAGTTAAAATGACAAGGATAACCGCTGACTGGGTTCGACGAATCTCCACCGTCTTACTTGGCAGCAGGCGCTTAAAAAATATGGAGGTGCAGAACCAATGCTTACACCGGAGAAAAAGAAGGATATCATTGCGAAGTTTCAGCAGCATGAAGGAGACACAGGTTCACCCGAGGTTCAGATCGCTCTTCTCACTACGAGAATCAATGAGCTGACAGAACATTTCAAGACCCATAAGAAAGATCATCATTCCCGCCGGGGTCTTTTTAAATTGATTGGACAACGCCGTGCAATGCTGAACTACCTCAAGAAATCCGATTTTAATCGTTACCGCACAGTAGTAACAGAACTTGGCTTACGTCACTAAAAACCATCGAAAATATTTTGGTCATTCAATTTATATGTCGATATTTACAGGAGCGTGTTCAGCGCTCTTTGTATTTATGTATTAGGGTATTTATCTTAAGAAAAATTGTCCGGATTGTTTTTTTTGTTCGGGTGCAGGAAATAATAAATAATATGTCGAACACACTCCGGATAATAAAAAATTGTGAATAAAAGAAGCGTATTTAAGGAGGTTTCCAAAGTGACTCAAGAAGTCTTGGAACGCTCGCTACAGGTTGGAGGCAGAAACCTGTCGTTTGAAACCGGTATCATAGGTCGTCAAGCCGGAGGGGCAATTTATGCCAGATATGGAGACACAGTCATATCTGCATTTGCAACGACCAGTTCTAAACCACGGGAAGGGATCGACTTTTTCCCTTTGACTGTTGATTTGGAAGAACGTTTTTATGCCGTAGGAAAGATTCCCGGTGGATTCATCAAAAGAGAAGGCAGACCTAGTGAGAGGTCCATATTGTCGTCAAGACTGATAGACAGACCGGTCCGTCCGCTTTTCCCGGACGGTTATCGTAACGATGTACAGATCAGTGCGATGGTCATGTCCGTCGATCAGGACTGTGCACCGGACGTAACGGCTATCAACGCAGTTTCGGCTGCGCTCACGATTTCCGATATTCCTTTTCTGGGTCCTATTGCCGCCGTGGTTGTCGGACTTGTCGACGGAGAGTTTGTCGTTAACCCAACGGTAGCTCAGGCGGAAATCAGTAAAATGCATCTGACTGTTGCTGGAACCAAAGATGCGATTATGATGGTCGAGGCTGGCGCCAAGGAAGTCCCTGAGGATCAGATGCTTGAAGCGATCATGTTTGCGCACGAAGAAATTAAAAAGATAGCAGAGTTTATTGAGAGATACAGGGGGGCAGCCCTGGAAGTGGGACTTGCCAAAGCCAAAAGAGAAGTCACTCCGGTCGAGATCCCTGCGGAAATATCTGACAAGGTCCTGGCCTGGGGTTATGACAAGCTCGATCAGGCTATCCGTATTGAAGAAAAACTGGCCCGCCAGGAAGCTGTTGAAAAGGTCAAAGCAGACGCGCTCGAAGTTTTTGCCGAGGAATTTCCTGAGGATTTAAAATTAGTTACGAAAATATTGGATGACCTGACCCATAAAATTGTCCGTAAGCTGATTACCCACGAACATATCAGGCCTGATGGCCGTGCTCTGGATGAGATCAGACCAATCACGATTGAAGTCGGACGTCTGCCGAGAACACACGGTACCGGTCTGTTTACGCGCGGACAGACACAGGTACTCACGGTTGCGACATTAGGAGCTGCCGGTGATGAGCAGATTATTGACGGTTTGGGATTGGAAGACTCTAAACGTTATATGCACCATTATAATTTTCCGGCCTTTAGTGTCGGCGAAGTCCGTCCAAACAGGGGACCGGGCAGACGTGAGATTGGTCACGGCGCTTTGGCAGAACGCGCCTTGCTGCCGATGATTCCTCCGGAAAGTGAATTCCCGTATACGCTGCGTCTGGTTTCCGAAGTATTGGAGTCCAACGGGTCGAGCTCCATGGCTTCCGTCTGCGGCAGCACACTCGCTCTAATGGATGCAGGGGTTCCGATTAAGGCCCCGGTAGCTGGGATTGCAATGGGATTGATTAAAGAAGAAGACCATTTTGCGATTCTTACCGATATTCAGGGTTTAGAAGACCACGATGGTGATATGGACTTTAAAGTAGCCGGTACTGCCGAGGGCATTACAGCACTGCAGATGGATATCAAGATCAAAGGCGTCAACCGTGAGATCCTCACACAGGCTCTGGCTCAGGCCAAGGCCGGCAGGATGTTCATCCTGGACAAAATGCTGCAGGTTTTGCCGCAGCCCAGACCGAATCTTTCACCCTATGCACCGAGGATTATTACGTTCTCGATTCACCCTGACAAAATCAGGGATGTCATCGGACCAGGCGGCAAGATCATTAAGAAGATCGTCGAAGAGACCAAAGTTAAAATCGATATTGAAGACGACGGTCAGGTATTTATCGCTGCAGTGGATGGTGAAGCCGGAGACAAGGCAGCTGAAATCATCCGCGCTTTGACGCAGGATATTGAGGTTGGGAAAATTTACAAGGGTAAAGTTGTCCGGATCATGGATTTTGGTGCCTTCGTCGAAGTGATTCCCGGGGTGCTTGGACTTCCGGGTAAGGACGGTCTCGTGCATATCTCCCAGCTCGATGTGAACCGTGTGAACAAAGTAGAAGATATCGTCAAACTTGGCGACGAGATCATCGTCAAGGCTACCGGCATCGATAAGCAGGGCAGATTGAACCTGTCCCGTAAAGACGCTCTCGGACAGAGCCAGGGCCGGAAAGAATAAAAAATTTTTGCGAGCTTTAATGGAGCTAACTAAACTCAGCTCACAGAAGGCGTCTCATATATAATTGAGGCGTCTTTTTTCTATTCTTGGGCAGTGTAGCATTGCACAGATACTCCGCTCACACGTTTCCGCAGCTACAAACAGGAATCCTCGCTAACACGCCAAAACCTCTGGGCCTACTCTAATACGTTATGGTACTTGAAATTAGTGTCTCCATAATGCATAGCCAGCGTCAAGCGGAGCATGATGCGGAGCGCGGCTTTTTGTGCCATGGATGGCACAATAGCCGAAAGCGGTTATGTATTATGGAGACCCGCCTTAAATAAGTATTGAATAGTCAATATAAAATGACGTCTGTATTACTTCTCATCGTCATATTAATGTAGGGGAGGGGATGCATATGTCATTTTTTCCTCTGACGAAGATTAAATTCAAAGCAATTACCCTGTTCGTTGTTTTTATCGGTCTAACCCTGATGCAAACCCGAGTCGTCGGAGTCGACAACCCTAATTTGCCCGTTCTGGTTGATCAGGTCCAGACGGACCAAAAGATGATTGCGCTTACCATTAATGTCGACTGGGGAGAAGAGTATATCCCGGAAATACTGGATATTCTCAACCGCTATCAGGCCAAGGCAACGTTTTTTGTGACGGGTAAATGGGCAGCCAAGCATCCCGAACTTATTCAGCAGATTGCAGCAAAAGGACATTTGCTTGGCAATCACAGCTATTCCCATCCGCATCCAGACAATCTGACTGTGGTTCAAAATAAAGAAGAGTTAAGCAAGACGGAAAATATAATTAAAGAAGCGACCGGGTGCAAAACAATATACTATGCTCCTCCATATGGGGAAAAAGGGAAAAACGGACTTCAGGCAGCAGATGAGCTGGGTTATACGACCATCCTCTGGACGCTGGACACGATTGACTGGAAGCTGGAGAGCACGCCGGAACTGATAGCCCAGAGAATTTTGGATCCTAAAATACGATATGGCGTAAAACCGGAGAAAAAAGGTGCTATTGTCCTGATGCATCCAAAGGAGAATACCGTCAAGGCGTTGCCCGATATCTTAGCCGGTTTAAAAAATGAAGGTTTTAGTTTCGTAACGATAGAAAAATTAATAACAACTGGATTAACAGGAAATACTACTCCTTGAGCAAAATGAAGGGGTGGTACAATTGAAAAAAAGATTCTTGGGCATCATTCTGAGTTTGCTGACCATGATGCTGACAGCAGGCAGTCCTCTATATGCCCAAAATACCAGGTTGTCCGGAGAAATGACGATCGAGACGTCCAGTTTATCAAGCGGAAAATGGACGCTTCCATATGTAACAGCGCATTCGGCAGTGCTGCTTGACGCGGAAACAGGAGAGCTGCTATATGACAGAGACGGAAATGCCCAGCGGCCGCCCGCTAGCACTACCAAGATTATGACCGCAATCCTGGCTCTGGAATTGACAGATCAGGAGGAGATAGCCACGGTCAGTGAGAAAGCTGGCAATGTTGGGGAATCCTCTATTTATCTGGACAAGGGAGACAAGATTAAGATTGGAGAATTACTGGAAGGAGCGCTCTTAAGCTCCGGTAATGATGCGTGTGTCGCGCTTGCTGAAAAGACCGCCGGAAGTCAGGATGAGTTTATCCGGCTAATGAATCAGAAAGCAGTCTCGCTGGGTGCTTATAACACAAATTTTATCAATCCAAACGGTCTGCCCGATCCAAATCATTATTCCACGGCATATGACCTGGCTCTTATCACCAGATATGCGATGAATACCTCTCAATTTGCCGAAATCGTAAGCCAAAAATATTCAGTCATTAACTTTGAGGAGCCCCGTAAGTCTCAAAATGCCAAAAACACCAATAAACTTCTGTGGAATTATCCTTTGGCGGATGGTGTAAAAACGGGAACGACCAATGCAGCAGGGAAATGCCTGGTCGCGTCAGCCAGTAAAGACGGGCGGAGACTGATCTGCGTTGTACTGAATGCACCGGATCGTTTCGGAGATGCCCAAAGACTTCTGCAATGGGGCTTTGATTATACCGGAATCATTGAAATAGGGAAAAAAGGGGACGTTGCAGGCAACTTTGCGATTTCAAATACGCAACTTCCGCTGGTTCTAAGCAAAGATATCCGGCTCTGTCTTGAAAAAGACACGATTAAAAGTCTTAAGATGCAGATAAACTTAAGGACGGAGATTGACTATCCAATTAAAGAAGGAGACATTCTAGGTCATTACCAAATTTATGCAGGGGACAAGCTTCTTAAAGAAGTACCACTCCTGGCACAGCATGATGGGAAAAACCCGGACAATCTTCCCGGAAGAGTCCGAATCTTTGTGGACGATTTACTGGATTTCTTTGCTAAGAAAGGATAAACTAAATAGAGCGTTATCTATGTGCTTAAGGGGGAAGAACATTGCATCGAAAACACGTATTGCCTAACGGAGTCCGTATCATTACCGAAGAGATAGATTTTGTCCGTTCCGTGGCAATCGGGATTTGGGTCGGAACAGGGTCCCGCAACGAAACGGCAGGGTATGAAGGGATCTCACATTTTATTGAACATATGTTTTTCAAAGGAACCGAAAAACGAAGTGCCCGTCAGCTAGCCGAGTCTCTGGAAGCTGTCGGTGGTCAGATCAATGCGTTTACAACGAAGGAACTTACCTGTTATTACGCCAAAGTGCTGGATGAGGACATTTCTCTCGCGGTTGATGTCTTAAGTGATATGTTTTTTAACTCTCTCTTTGATCCGAAGGAGATAGATAAAGAAAAAAATGTTGTCATTGAAGAAATCAAAATGTATCAGGATTCTCCGGATGAGCTGATCCATGATCTCTTTTCCCAATATGTCTGGCATAAAGACCCGCTGGGCAAACCGATCCTTGGTATGGAAGAAACCATTCATGATTTAAGCAGTGAGAAGGTCAGGCATTATCTAGAGACGCACTATACACCTGATCAGGTCGTCATTGCGGTAGCCGGAAAAATCAAGCATGAGGATATCATCCGCCAGCTAGCCATGTTCGGTGATTTTCAGAGACAAAGAACAGATTCCATCAAGGAAAACCCTCAGGGGACGACCTGTAGAAAAGCGGTTGGCAAAGATACCGAGCAGATGCACCTGATTGTCGGGGTGCCGGGGCTTGGACAGGATCATGAGGATATCTATGTGATGCATGTGATCAACAGCATTTTAGGTGGAGGGCTTAGTTCGCGCCTTTTTCAGGAAATCAGGGAACAGAGAGGTCTGGCGTATTCTGTCTATTCCTATCACTCCACCTATGTCGACACCGGTCTGTTTGCGGTGTATGCAGGCACGAGCCCTGGAAATACGGATGAAGTCATCAAATGTATCCTCGATGAATTGAATAAATTAAAAAGAGAAGGATTAACTGAAGAGGAACTCATGAAAACGAAAGCCCAGATCAAGGGCAACCTTTATCTGGGACTAGAATCTGTTAGCAGCAGGATGAGCAGGCTCGGCAAAACAGAGCTGTCTTTTGGCGAAGTAAAAACACCGGAAGAGGCAGTTGAAAAACTGGAAAAGGTCACCACGGCCGATGTCAAGAGAGTGATGGAGCGTCTCTGGCAGAAAGAAAAAATCAGCATCCTTACGCTGGGACAAAAGGATTATAATACAGATTTTGACAGGATTATTGAGGAAGCTTTTGCAGAAACATGATGCCATAAAGGCAAAGAAAAAATGCGGAGGAAGAAGAGAACGATGCTGGAAGAGAGGATTCGAGTCAAGATAAAGAAGATTTCGGACGGAGATGCGGACAGATCCAATGTACCTTTTTATGCAACGGCAGGAGCCGCAGGCGCAGACCTATTTGCTTCTCTGGACCAGGACATGGTTGTGAGGCCAGGGGAAAGGGTCCGTGTTCCTACCGGAATAGCCATAGAACTGCCAGGCCCGCAGGTGGCAGCTTTTGTGTTCGCCCGCAGCGGCCTGGCAGATAAAAAAGGTCTTGCTTTAAGCAACGGAGTCGGTGTCATTGATTCCGACTTCCGGGGTGAAATCAAAGTGCTGATGATTAATCTTGGAAAAGAAGACGTTGTCGTCAGCAATGGTGACCGCATTGCCCAGATTGCGTTTATGCCCGTCTGCCGGGCCATTTTTACAGAGGTTGAAGATCTGGGTGACACGCTCAGGGGGGAAGGCGGATTCGGCTCGACTGGCTTATAGAAAGTCAGTTAAGCTGATTCATTTTATTGTCCAAGTCTTTTCGGCCTTTTCAAAAAGAAAGTCAAAAAGACTGCTAACAAACATAGGATACACGAAATGGTAAACGCAAGTGAATAGCTTTTCATCGCATCCGCGATTTGAGCTGCCATCAGGGGGCCAAAGACGCCGCCGACACCCCAGGCAGTAAAGACAAAACCATAATTTACTCCGGCATGTTTTGTACCAAAATAGTCATAGGTTGCTGATGGGAAGAGTGAAAGCAAAGAACCGTAGCCTAATCCTGCAATGGCTGCACCTAACGCAATTAATACCGGAGTATTGTAAGTGCTGAAAGCAAGCATGTTGAGCGCCTGTATCAAAAAGAAAATACGCATCGACCAGGAACGCCCTATTTTATCGGAAAGCCAACCGGCAATAACCCTGCCGGAGGCATTGAAAACGGCCAGTAAAGCGACCATCGCGTACCCCCAGGAAATGCCGGCCTGCGTCTTGGCAATTGAAGAAAGCTGGCTGATGATCATCAGCCCGGCGCTGGCGCCTGCCGCATACATCACCCAAAGCAGATAGAATTCCCGTCTTATAAGCATTTGCCGCCAGTTCAGGCCTCCTGTCGGGGCAGTAGAAGCTGAAGGGGAAGCTGTGCTACTTCGAGATTGGCCGCTTAGAGTGGAAGGAACAGTCAGCAGCTGGGCAAGTAAAACAATAATTAGTAAGAATAGGATCCCTTCAATACGGAAGGTGTTCTCTATGTCAAACCTTCTCAGCAAAGCATTGGTTAATGGTGCGATATAAAGAGAAGCTAAACCAAAACCGGCAACAACCACACCCGAGATCAGACCTTTTTTTTCTGGGGGAAACCATTTGACTGCGGCAGGTGTCGCAGCCGAGTATCCGAGCCCGATCCCCATCCCGGCAATTAAACCGAAAGTAACGATCAGCATGGTCAGTGAGTGCGTAAAGCTGCTCAGGATTAAGCCACTGCCTGCCATGATTCCGCCAAGGGCAGCAATCCAGCGGGGGCCGTACCGGTCTTGAAGATATCCGCCGGGAACCATCATCAAGGCAAACACTGCGCAGGCGACCATATACGGAACAGAAGCCGCTGTCTTAGTCCAGTGGAATTGCTCAATCAGAGCAGCTGCAAAGACGCTCCAGGTGTAAAGGACACCAAGAGCTAAATTAATACCTGTTCCGGCCAAAGTAACTGTCCAACCTTGTTTCGCTCTGTTCATCATTATCTTCCTTTCTTTATCTGTCCATCGATCCTGATAGAATCCGGCCAGCGTTATCTTTTTACGTATCTTATCAGAAAAGAGATCAAAGGTTTGTGATTCTGACTGCAAAAGCAGTATTCAGCACGTCAACGGAAGATAATAAAGCGTTACCCGTTTACGAAAGAATAATGCCGTTTTTTCCCTCATAGATATGCTTAGGGGGGATTCCAAATGAAAGCCCTGAAGTGTTTATGAGTATTCTATATAGTGTTCTGCTGGCACTCGGGATTGCTGTATCATTGAGAACAAGAGTAAAAGTCATGATGTGGAGGTCTCCTGAGGCGCCTAACCGTTTGGCCAAAGCCATTACCCAGCTGGTCGGGACTGCGGGCGGAATTTATATATCTTTGGAACTGCTGCTGACCTTTCTAGGGATACCCGAAAACATCTGGAATCCTTCATCAGTTTATTTTATAAAACCACTGGCTGTTTTTTCGCTGATCATTGCGATACTGCAGCCCTATGGTCAAAAACTATGGGAAACGTTCCGGGGCAGGAGTGTGTAATATGCTTTTAAGTGAACTGTCAGGAAAAGAAATTATCAATCTTCATGATGGCGCGAAGCTCGGTTCAATTGGCGAGAGTGATATAAAAATTAGCCCCGAAGGAAAAATTGAGGCAATTATCATTGATTCAAGAGCGGGGTACGGAAGGTTTTTTAATAAAAACAGTGAAAAAGAAAGCGGGTACGTGGTCGTCCCCTGGAAAGCCATCAAAAAAGTAGGCAGCGAAGTGATTATCGTAGATATCGATATGTAGGACCGCTCCTTACCGTCCATGGCATCGCGGCATTGGGCCATCCGTGGCCGTCATTTGACAGGTTTCTATTGATATAATAGAATAAGAAGAGTATTAAACCCCGAAAGGCTTCTGGCGCGGGGTTTTGCGTTACCGTATTCAGGAGGGGTATATTTGAACAAAATACGCGTATTTGTTGCCGGAGCATGTGGCAAAGTGGGCATGGAAACAGTCAGGACAATACGTCTGCAGAAGGATATGGAGCTTGTAGGGGTATCAGATATTCAGAATCAAGGGAAGGATATTGGATCAGTCCTTGGACAGCCACCATTTGACATACAGATTTCCGGACAGATGGAAATAGAAAAATTAAAAGAATTGCATGTAGATATTCTCGTTGATTTTACGAATCCCCAATCGGTGTTTTCCAATGCCAAAACTGCAATTAAGGCGGGGGTTATTCCTGTTATTGGAGCGACTGGGCTGGACGACCATGAAATTAGCGAATTGGAAGATTTGTCCAAAGAGGCCGGCACCGGAGTTTTTATAGCACCAAATTTTGCGCTTGGCGCAATCCTGATGATGAAGTTTGCAAAAGAAACCGCAAAATACTTTCATCACGTCGATATCATTGAATATCATCATGATCAGAAGCTGGATGCACCTTCCGGTACTGCTTTGAAAACCGCGGATATGATCTCTGAGATCCGGGAACCGATCATCCAGGGACATCCGAATGAATATGAAAAAATACCCGGTGCGCGGGGCGGAGACCTGAATGGCATTCACATCCATTCCGTCCGTTTACCGGGACTGATTGCCCATCAGGAAGTCATTTTCGGAGGATTTGGACAGACACTTACGATCCGTCATGACGCATATACACGGGAAACCTACATGCCCGGGGTGATGCTGGCCATTCGTAAAGCATGTAATTTGACCGGACTTGTTGTCGGACTCGAGAATTTCCTGGATTAGTTTAAGCACCGCGTTTCTCGGCTGCTCATATACTGGATAGTAGTTAACTGGACACTATCCAGTAAGGAGGCATAAACATGAATGCGGTACTTGAAGGAGTTCGCCTGGCAGTAATCGGCGGGGATGATAGAGAAATATTTCTTGTCCCTGAGCTGCAAAAGTGTGGGGCGAAGATCATCGGGCTCGGTCTGGAAAAGTCTCCGCTTGGAGACAGCATTGAGCATGCCAAATCTTTTACCGAGATTATTGCTAAAGCAGATGCGCTTATCTTACCTATGTTTGGGACAGATGAGCGGGGCCTGATCAAAGCAAAGTATTCTAATTCTCCGATCATCTTAAATAATGAAGTTCTGGAATCGATTCCGCCTAGTGTTCCGCTGTTTATAGGCTGGGCCCGTCCTGCCCTAATCAGTGCAGCCGAAAAGATGAACATAGACCTCGTGGAAATAGCAAACCGTAATGAAATGGTCATTTTGAATTCGATACCTTCAGCCGAGGGGGCGGTTCAGATGGCAATGGAGGCCACCACGATCACCATTCACAGCAGTGAAAGCTTTGTTTTGGGTCTTGGACGCTGCGGCATGACACTGGTGAATCTACTGAAGGGAATGGGAGCAAGAGTTACGTGTGTTGCACGTAAGCCCTCAGACCAGGCCCGGGCTATAGAGATGGGAGTACGTTCAATCGGTTTTTCTGATCTTGAAAAGGAAATCAACAGGGCGGAAATTGTTTTCAATACCGTACCAGCCCTGATTCTTGGCAGAGATCTGCTGAACAAAATGTCCCGGGAAACCGTCATTATTGATATTGCCTCTATTCCGGGAGGTATTGACTTTGAATATGCCCAGATGCTTGGTATTAAGGCTCAGCTTGCCCCTGGCCTGCCAGGTATTGTTGCGCCAAAGACTGCCGGAAAAATGCTGGCGAAGCTTTATCCACCTCTGATTCTTGAGCACCTTGCACCTGCTGCTGCAGTCCGGAGGGGGGTGCCCAAAAATGAGATTTGAAAAGCTGCACATCGGTTTCGCGCTGACCGGTTCCCATTGTACCCTTGGCCAGGTCATGGGGGTGATCAGACAGCTTGTCGAAGAAGGAGCAGATATAACGCCGATTGTTTCGGAGTCCGTTAATACAGTGGATACGAGATTCGGAGAAGCAGCGTACTGGAAAGCTAGACTTAAAGAGATTACAGGGAAAGACCCGATCAGAACTATTCCGGAAGCAGAACCGATCGGGCCGGGCAAGTTTTTTGATTGCATGGTTATTGCGCCTTGTACCGGAAATACACTTGCCAAACTCGCTAACGGAATCACCGATACACCCGTCTTAATGGCTACCAAAGCACATTTGCGCAACTTAGGACCTGTGGTAATTGCTATATCTACAAATGACGGGTTAGGGGTTAACGCTAAAAATATTGGAGCTTTACTCTTAGCAAAGAATATCTATCTGGTGCCTTTTGGTCAGGACAGCCCGCTCAAAAAAACCAATTCTCTCGTTGCCCAGATGAATAAAATACCGGACACGATATTGATGGCCTGCCAGGGAAAGCAAATCGAACCGCTCTTGGTAGAAATTACTTCTTCTGAGTAGCCAAAATATTTAGTATCCTATGAGAGAATAATGATTTATACTATATTAATACTTAGTTGTCGAAAGTGAATTGTCAGAATTATTGAATATTCATGTTTAGGAGGATCTCAATGCCAAATATTGCAATTGTCGGGGCAACGGGTGCCGTTGGTCAGGAATTTTTGAAAATTCTTGCAGAACGGAAGTTTCCGGTGGATGAGCTTCGCTTGCTTGCGACGAAAAGATCAAGTGGATCACGGATTTCCTGGCAGGGAAAAGAAATAGAAGTACAAGAAACAACGAATCAGAGCTTTCAAGGCATTGATATCGCCTTATTTGCGGGTGGTTCCGCCAGTACGGAGTATGTGCCGGCCGCAGTCCAGAGCGGAGCAGTCGTTATTGACAACAGCAGTGCTTTTCGGCTAAATCCGGATGTTCCTCTGGTTGTGCCTGAAGTCAACCCCGAAGATGTCAAATGGCATAAAGGGATTATTGCCAATCCGAACTGTTCCACGATTATCATGGTCGTGGCACTGAAACCACTCGAAACTCTTTCGCCAATCAAGCGCATTGTGGTATCGACGTATCAGGCAGTTTCAGGCGCGGGAAAAGAAGGGATTATTGAACTGGAGGAACAGGTGAAGTCGTGGAGCAACGGGGAAAAGATCACGGATATCGATACCTTTCCATATCAGATCGCCTTTAACCTGATACCCAGAATTGATGTATTCCAGGAGGGTGACTATACAAAGGAAGAATGGAAAATGGTCAAGGAAACCCAAAAAATCTTCCACAGGGATGATATGCGTATTACGGCTACCTGTGTCCGTGTTCCAGTCTTTCGTTCCCACTGTGAATCCATCAATATTGAGACTGAGAAAAAAATCACGATTGATCAGGTCAAGGCTGCGCTTGCCCAGGCTCCCGGCGTAATCTTAAAAGACGATTCGGCGAAAGATATTTATCCGATGCCGCTCGATAGCTCGAACAGGGATGAAGTTCTGGTCGGAAGAATCCGGGAAGATCAAACCATTGATCAGGGGATTAATCTCTGGATTGCGGGTGATCAGATTCGCAAAGGTGCAGCGACAAATGCGGTCCAGATTGCAGAATTGCTGTTATCATAGTAAGGAAAGCAAAATCAGAACAAGTTAAGAAAGTAGAGGAAGGAGAAATTATCTTGCGGATATTGGTTCAAAAATTTGGCGGAACTTCCCTGGCCAATCCGGAAAGAAGAGCGCAGGTCGCGGCTAAGGTTTCCGAGGCTATTAATCAAGGATATTCGCCTGTAGTTGTTGTTTCTGCAATCGGGCGTTCGGGAGATCCCTATGCGACTGATACGCTGATTAAGATGGTCTCAAACATTTATTCCGAAGTGCCCAAAAGAGAAATGGACTTGCTCTTAAGCTGTGGAGAAATCATTTCGGGCAGCATTATGGTTAGCACCCTGCAGGGCCTCGGGCTGGAAGCTATTCTTTTAACGGGTGGACAGGCCGGCATTATCACCAATAGCAGTTTTGGCGATGCAAGAATTGTCAAAATCGAACCGGAAAATATCCTGGAACAGCTGAAAGAAGGCAAAGTTGTTGTCGTTACGGGCTTCCAGGGTATGACCGAAGACGGACAAATTACAACCCTGGGCAGAGGCGGAAGCGATACGACGGCCTGTTCGATTGGTGTCGCACTAAATGCTGAAGCAATCGATATTTATACGGACGTCGAAGGTATTATGACTGCAGACCCCCGAATCGTCCAGGATGCCAAAATCCTTGACGTGATCACCTATAATGATATCTGCCATCTGGCGCATCAGGGAGCTAAAGTCATCCATCCGCGCGCCGTGGAAATCGCGATGCAGAAGAATATCCCACTGCGGGTAAAATGTACGTTTTCCGATGCTCCAGGAACGCTGGTCACCAATGTTCAGCCCGACCTCGCGGAGGGTTCGGACATGATCGGTGACAGGATTATTACCGGGATTGCACATACCCCGAATGTCACCCAGATCAAGATCCACATTCAAGAAGAAGAAAATAAACCCAAAGCGATCACCAAAATATTTAAGGGGATGGCTTTAGCGGATATTAGTGTCGATTTCATCAGCGTTCAGCCGGAAACTGTCCTGTATACCGTTCGTGATGAGCTGGCAAAGAAAGCCATCAATATTTTAAAGAATCTGGGTTTCAACCCTGAATCCGCACCAGGATGTGCTAAGATCGCGCTTGTTGGCGGGGGGATTGCCGATGTGCCCGGCGTCATGGCCAATATGGCAGAAGCACTTGCTGAGAGCGGCATTGAGATTCTTCAGTCCGCTGACTCCCATACTACGATCTGGGTGCTTGTCAGAAAGGAACATATGGTTCCGGCTGTTCAGTCTTTGCACAAAAAATTTGAGCTTGGCATTTGACAGCCTGGCAGTGCATAAAATAGTTTATGGAGGAAAGAGAAATGTTTGGCAGCGTTTTAACCGCTATGGTCACACCATTTAACGATAAGCTGGAGATTGATTATCCTGCAGCCGCAGTGTTGGCCAGATATTTGGCTGAAAACGGCACAGAAGGGATCGTCGTAGCCGGAACAACCGGTGAGAGCCCTAATCTGACCGGTGAAGAAAAGCTTAAGCTTTTTATGACAGTGAAAGAGGCGGTTGGGGATACGTGTAAAGTCATTGCAGGCGTGGGTACCTATTCGACCCGTGAAAGTATTGAACTTGCCGAGAAAGTCTCAAATCAGCTCGATGGCATTATGGCAGTAGTTCCGTATTACAGTAAACCTTCTCAGGAAGGTCTTTATGAGCATTTTAGAGCCATTGCAGCGGCTACAGACCGGCCTGTGATGCTTTATAACATACCAGGAAGGACAGTCATCAATCTTCTTCCTTCTACAGTCGCCAAACTAGCTGAAACCCCAAATATTGTCTGCATTAAAGAAGCAGCAGGATCGATGGATCAGGTCAGTGAACTGAAAAAGGAACTGCCTTCGACCTTTGCGATTTATTCGGGCGATGATTCACTGACCTTGCCGATGCTGTCTTTAGGCGGGAGAGGGATTGTAAGTGTCGCTTCGCATCTGATCGGTACCCAGATGCAAAAAATGGTTGCTGCGTTTAAGGCCGGCGATATGGAGAAAGCTTTAAAATGGCATCTACTACTGTTCCCGATTTTTAAAGGGATGTTCGTGGCAACAAATCCAGTGCCTGTGAAGTATCTGCTGAATGAAGTCGGCATCAAAGCCGGAGGCTACCGGTTGCCCATCGTTGGCCCGACCCAGACGGAACAGGCTTTCTTAAAAGAATTGCTCACGAATATCCGGAATCTGCCTGAAGAGGTCTAATCTCAGAAATTGCTTTCAGATAAAATCAAAAAAATAATAAATAATTTAAAACTTTGGCTATGCCGAAGTTTTAGTTTTATTCGCGAATGGGGAACAATAATGTTGGAAGCGGTTCACCCAGCTTGCATATCTGATATTCAAGTACTATAATAAATTCAATGGTGTTGTACGGCTAACCGAATAATGGAATCAAAGAAACCAAGAGGTATTTTTGCCTGTTTCTATTTTTGTTTGTGTTTTTTTGTTTTAGTCTTTTTTATCCTGCTCAGGTACTTCGGGGTATCTTATTGTATTCTCTAGGTTTACAAATTAATAGGATTACAATTGAAATTAATAAAGTGAAATATATATAAATTAATGGAGGTATTGCCTTTGCCAAAAGAACACAAACTGCAAATTATCCCTTTAGGCGGGTTGGGTGAGATCGGAAAAAACATGACGCTGGTAAAGTATGACAACCAGATGATCATGATTGACGCCGGTATGGCTTTTCCTGAAGATGACATGCCCGGAATTGATTTGGTCATCCCTGACTATTCCTATGTCATTGAAAACAAGGACATGTTGCTAGGGATTGTGGTGACCCATGGCCATGAAGATCATATCGGGACATTCCCGTATCTTCTAAAGGACATAGACGCGCCTGTATTTGCGCCAAAACTTACCTTGGGACTGATCCAGGCCAAATTAAAGGAGTGCAATGTCAACCGGTTTAAATCGACTGTCGTCAATCCTGGAGAGAGTATCAAGCTTGGCGTTTTTAAAATTGATTTTATCCGGGTCAACCACAGTATACCTGATTCTGTGAGTCTGGCCATCCATACACCCCTTGGTGTGATCGTTCATACCGGAGATTTTAAACTAGATCATACTCCCGTTACCTCAGAGATCCTGGATATCTATAAATTCTCCGAATTGGGTGAAAAAGGCGTACTCTGCCTAATGTCCGACAGCACGAATGTAGAAAGGCCTGGTTTCACGATGTCGGAGAGAGTGGTCGGTCAGATGTTTGACGATGTATTCCGCACCGCCAAGGAAAGGATCATTTTAGCCAGCTTTGCTTCGAATATCCATCGCGTGCAGCAGGTCATCACCGCTGCTTTCAAAACAAACAGGAAGGTTGCCATTGTCGGCAGGAGCATGCAGAATTACGCCTCAATCGCTGCTGAATATGGCTATCTGATCATTCCAGAAGGAACGCTGGTCGATGTAGAAGAGGTTCTTCAGCTGCCACCGAATCAGGCCTGTATTATTACAACAGGGAGCCAGGGAGAACCGATGTCGGCGCTTTCCCGTATGGCTTCTAGCGATCATAAGCAGGTCGAAATCCTGCCCGGTGATACCGTGATTATTTCCGCCAGTCCGATTCCCGGAAATGAGAAATCGGTTGCCCGGACCATCGATCAGTTGTTTAAACTTGGCGCTAATGTGATCCACGAACAAGCATCGGGCGTCCATGTTTCCGGTCATGGCAGTCAGGAAGAATTAAAGTTGATGCTGAATATGGTGAGACCGCAGTATTTTATCCCTGTACACGGTGAGTATCGCATGCTGATTAAGCATGGCCAGATTGCCGAACAACTTGGCATTCCGCACAAAAATATTTTTATTGCTGAAAATGGAAGTGTCATTGAGTTCACCAGAAATGGAGCAGGTATTGCCGGGAAAGTGCCATCCGGCAGAATTTTAGTGGATGGATTGGGCGTAGGGGACGTAGGCAATATTGTGCTGCGCGACCGCAAACAGCTGTCTCAGGACGGTATTTTAATTGTAGTTATTGCGCTGAGCCGCTCCACCAATGAAATCGTTGCCGGACCCGATATCGTGACCAGGGGATTTGTCTATGTCCGAGAATCCGAATCGATGCTGGATGAGGCCAAAGAGAAAATCAGACAGACCACTGAGCGCTGCCTCGAGAACGGTATCATTGAATGGGTCACACTCAAAAATCAGATTAAAGAAGTTCTAGGCAAGCATCTGTACGAAAAAACGAAAAGAAAACCGGTCATTCTGCCAATTATTCAAGAAGTGAAATAAGTTCAATAACTTCCAACATTTTTTTCCTAAACGGGTTGACAATGTTTTCGCATTTAGCTATACTATCAAATGTTCTCGCAATTTTGGCCCGTTGGTCAAGCGGCCTAAGACACCGCCCTTTCACGGCGGTAACACGGGTTCGAATCCCGTACGGGTCACCATTTCAAATCCGACGTTTGGGGTTTTCCCTGAACATCAGATAAGGGCGATTAGCTCAGCTGGGAGAGCGCCTGCCTTACAAGCAGGATGTCGGCAGTTCGATCCTGTCATCGCCCACCAAACTCGAAGTTCGAAGTTCGAGGCGCGAAGTTTGAAAAAGCATATATAAGATATTGCTTGAAGAGCGGAAGGTACGAACTGAACATCGGGAAACTTACTGCAGAGGAATACGAAGGTTCGAATATCGAACGTCGTGCCTCGAATATCGAATTGGCCCCGTAGCTTAGTGGTTTAAAGCGCCTGCCTGTCACGCAGGAGATCGTCGGTTCAAATCCGATCGGGGTCGCCATTATTCATCAGGTTCTGAATTCATCCTGAAACCGATGGGGTGTCGCCAAGCGGTAAGGCACCAGACTTTGACTCTGGCATACGTTGGTTCGAATCCAGCCACCCCAGCCAGACGGGTCATTAGCTCAGCTGGTAGAGCACCTGACTCTTAATCAGGGTGTCCAGGGTTCGAGCCCCTGATGGCCCACCACCATTTAACCATTTGAACGGTATCACTTCCGAGCCATTAGCTCAGTCGGTAGAGCACCTGACTTTTAATCAGGGTGTCCCGCGTTCGAGCCGCGGATGGCTCACCATCTATCATGCGGGTGTAACTCAGTGGTAGAGTGTCACCTTGCCAAGGTGAAAGTCGCGAGTTCGAATCTCGTCACCCGCTCCAAAAAAATATGCGCTCGTAGCTCAGCTGGATAGAGCGTCTGACTACGAATCAGAAGGCCGGGGGTTCGAATCCCTCCGAGCGCACCATCTTTCAAAGGCATTCGCCGTTATAGCTCAGTAGGTAGAGCGTATCCTTGGTAAGGATAAGGTCACCGGTTCAATCCCGGTTAACGGCTCCAGTTTTATGCGGGAGTGGCGGAATTGGCAGACGCGCACGTTTGAGGGGCGTGTGGTTAACACCGTGCGGGTTCAAGTCCCGCCTTCCGCACCAATCAGTAGTTTACGGAGAAGTACTCAAGTGGCTGAAGAGGACGGTTTGCTAAACCGTTAGAGTGGGTAACTGCTGCGAGGGTTCAAATCCCTCCTTCTCCGCCAGCATATTCCTCGATAGCTCAACGGTAGAGCAATCGGCTGTTAACCGATAGGTTGCTGGTTCGAATCCAGCTCGGGGAGCCATGGCAGGGTAGCCAAGTGGTCTAAGGCAAGCGGTTCATACCCGCTCATCCGAGGGTTCAAATCCCCCCCCTGCTACCAAACATGCGGGTGTAACTCAATGGTAGAGTGCCAGCCTTCCAAGCTGGTTACGTGGGTTCGATTCCCATCACCCGCTCCAAAGAAAATAGAATCCTGCGCACAGCGCAGGATTTTTTTATGGAGCATGCGACCTATGGAAGCATTTTCCCACCCCGGCGTGATAGCGAGCGAATTGGCAGAGGCCAATTAGTGAAGCGGAGCGATTCCCATCACCCGCGGAGTTGATGGACGAAGAAGTAAAATAGAACGTGCATAATAAACTAGGTGATGGGATTCAAGTTTTGAAGTAATATAATTAGTATTAGAAAGAAATAAAACTTGTCAAGATTTTGTCAATGACAATTTGAGAAAAATATTACAATTTATGCTATTTAGTAGTATAATTAAAATGTATTTTCATTTCTAAAAATGAAATATAAGATAAGCGAATAAATGTAAAAATTATGTAAAATTAATGTAAATTAAATGTAAAATATGCAGAGGGAGTGAAAATATGCCTCTATATTCGTATGTTGCTAAAGATTTTTCCGGCCAGAGATCGACAGGCGTTCTGGAAGCCGATAGTATTCAGAACTTTTACCGCCAGCTCAAAGAGCGACAGCTTTTTTGCATCGAAGTCAGTGAAAAGAAACAAAGCGCGCAAAAAGCGATTAGCAAGGATAAGCCGATCAAGCTAAAAGTCAAAGACCTTGTCGTGTTTTGCAACCAGTTTCATGCACTATTAACAGCCGGGGTAACAGTCATCAAAGCACTCGATGTAATCTATCAGCAAACGGAAAGCAAAAAGCTCAAAGCGGTTGTTCTCAGAGTTTATGAAGCAGTCCAAAAAGGTGATATGCTTTCCGAAGCTATGCGCAAGCAGGGGCAGGCATTTCCTGAAATCCTGATTAATATGATTGAGTCTGGAGAAGCCAGTGGAAAACTCGATCTCGTACTGGCTAAAATGACCGAGCATTTTGAAAAGGAACGAAAGCTTCGGACAAAAATGATTTCTTCTATGACATACCCGGCCATCTTAACCGGCGTAATGATCATTGTGGTTATTATATTGATGACTTTTGTGCTGCCGACGTTTACCGCCATGTTTGAATCGACCGGCACAACCCTGCCGCTGACAACCAGAATCCTTATGGGAATCAGTAACTTTATGAGGTCTTATTGGTACATTTTAATTATTGTGATTGCAGCGATCGTTTTTGCAACAAGACAATACATTAAGACCGATTCCGGAAGACTGAAATGGGATGGAATGAAACTGAAAATACCTGTTGTAAAGTCGACTTCTATCAAGATCATGTCCGCCAGGATGGCCCGTACCCTTTCCACGCTGTTAAGCAGCGGGATTCCTTTGCTGAACTGTATAGAAATCACCGCGAAAGTGCTTGGGAATAAAGTAGTCAGTGACGGTCTGTTAGCTGCCAAAGAGGATATGAGCAAAGGAGCGACGATCTCGCAGTCCATCCGCAAGATCGGGGTGTTTCCGCCGATGATTTATTCCATGATCAGCATCGGCGAGGAATCCGGCTCACTTGAGAGTATTTTGGAAAGAACGTCTGCCTATTATGACGAGGAAGCTGATGTGGCAATTCAGCGTATGCTGGCGCTGTTTGAACCGGCCTTGATCGTTGTGATGGCGGTCGTGATCGGCTTTATTGTTCTGTCGATTGTTTCGGCGATGTATGGCGCCTATCAGAATATTTAAGTGAATTTTACATTAGAGGGGGAATATACTTGACTGCTGCATATCTGTCCTTTGATCTTGGAACAAGAAATATTCACGCTGTTGTTGGCCAGGCGGAAGGAAATACTGTCAGAATACTGCGAAGTGCCAGCATCGCGCTTCCGAAAGGCGTGCTCTCCGACGGTTTGATTACGAATAAAGAAGTACTGACCTCAGCCATGCAGGAAGTGCTTGCTTCTCTGAATACTTCCACTAAAGATGCCCTGATCACGTTTAACTCTAACAGCGTGATTATTCGTGAATTTGAGGTTCCTTCAGGAAATGAGCAAGAACTCGAAGCAATGATTAAGAATGAAATTATTCAATTTTTTGGTATGACGGATACCGATCTGGTCGAATACCGCAAGATCGGTGAGACAGAGACCAGCGGAATGAAAAAAGTCAAGGTACGGGCAGCAGTCATGAATAAGGAAATAGCGCATGCGTATTACGACCTTCTTGATAGCCTTAAGCTGAAACCACTCGCCCTGGACATTCACGCGAATGTTATTTCTAAAATTTTCAACGAACAGACTGCGATTAACAACAATTTGTCGAACAACTATATCATTTTAGATATTGGGTATTCAGGTACAATGATCTATCTGATCTCTCAAGGCAGCTTGAATTTCTTCCGCTCTATCAGTTTCGGCGGAAGAGCGGTGGACCGCCTGCTTGCAGGCCTATTTGCTTTATCCGAAGAGAAGGCTGAAGAAAAGAAACTGGAGTTTCTTTCAGATAAACAAGAGCGCATTGCTGAAGCAAAGGCGGCTGAAAGTACACAAAATAGATCCCTTACCGTAAAAAAGAAAGGCCATACATTTGTGATTAAAAAGAAAGGTCTAACCGAAAATATGGAAGAACCTGTTTCTGATGCAGCTGAGAACACGGTTGAAGAGATTCGGCCCATAGAACAAGGAAAAGTTTTTACGAAAGAGGAAGCACTAGCCGCTGTGAAACCCCTTTACGGAGAATTGCTCGAAGAAATCCGAAAGGTCATGCAGTTTTTTGCGAACAGGAGCGGCTCCAAGGATTTGAGCCAAATCTACCTGATCGGTGGAGGAGCCAGTCTTACAGGAATACCAGAGTACCTGTCTCAGGGGCTCGGTTTGAAAGTTGACCGGCTTCAGATGATCAGTAACATTCAGTATATTGACCATGAACAGGCACCCGGAGACTATGTCAATGCCTCCGCTGCTCTGATCAGGCTTTGAGAGCAGGTGACTAAAATGAATGATTTTAACTTTTTTTCAACATTTGAAAAACAGAAACTGGCTCAGAAGAAAAAAATCAGAAGATCCTATGGAGCGATTCTCGGCGTAATTCTTGTTGTTGTACTGTTTTACGGCATTGTGGGAGCAAGAATGATCTATTGTTCTTACGCGATTAATAAAGGCGAGGCCTTTCTGAATGCTCCGGAAAACAAAGCAAAGCTGACAGACATTCAGGCCAAGAAAGCAGCTACCGAGAATTTAATCACCTATACGGCGCAAGTAAATCAAGCTAAACAAAAAATTACGCTGGCCACTAAAGTCAGCAGTGAATTCCTGAATACAATTCAAAAGACGATTCCGGCAGCAGTCAGCCTGAAATCTCTGGAAATCAAAGACTATCAAGTGATTTTGCAGGGCACTGTACCGGCGTCGGCAACAGTGGCCGAGTTGGCCCATAACCTGGAAGCAACAGAGCTTTTTTCCAGGGTGCAGGTACAGTTTATTCAAAGTGGTACAGAAACAGCCGCCTATGAATTTTCCGTTCTGTGCGAATTGAAGGAGGTGGCTGAATAATGAAGCTGCAGAAACCAAACTTGCAGGGGAAAAAGATTGGGAATTTATCACTCGATGCCAAAATCACCGAGCGGGATAAAAAGCTTCTGATGGTTCTCGGCGTTGCGATTATCATCGCAATCAGCTACTATGTCCTTTACCTTCCGATGAGTGCCAGCCTTGAAAGTTTAACAGCCGATAAAGAAGTCATGAAACAAAAAGTAGCCGCAGCCAAAAGCGACCTGGAAAATGAACAAAGCATCGTCAAGGCTTATGAAACGCAATTAGCAAACGGAATGGAGGCTTCTGAATCCTTCTTCCCTGGCGTCTACCCGTATAAGGAGCAGTACGTGCTGCTCGTGGAAAAAATCGTGAAGGGAAGCGGCGCGACGTTGACGAATCTTGAGTTTTCTGATCCCGAAGTTAGTGGGGTCGTGATGCCGGCGGACAACCGTTATCTGCTTCCGGCTTATTCCTTGCAGCAAGAAGCGGATACCATTAACCAGGCTTATAGTGACCAGCCGGCAAAAGAGATACCTTCTGCTACGGGTACTTCCCAGAGTACCGCCACCACCGGTGAAGAAAAGACTTTACCTGCCGATGCGGTGCTGCGGTTACCTACAACAATTGAGTTTACAGGAAGCTACGCCCAGTACCGGACAGTCGTCAGCAGCCTGGAAAAACTAAACAGGACGATTGCGTTGGAGGCTGTCGAGGCCAAGGAAGAGGAAACAGGACTGAAATTCACACTGACCGTATCTTTCTATGCGGTGGAAAAAGTCGATAACGGCGAGGATTCATTCAACGCTTGGACGATAAAAGGCAGTTACGGGAAGTCGGATCCTTTTAATTAAGGTTAAGAACGATTTCTTTCTTCCAATTCTATGGATACAAGGAGGGGAGTCTTGTGAAGAAAAAATCGGAGGGTTATGCATTAGTGCTTACCATGATTTTACTGGTTGTGCTGTCGCTGCTGGGGACCGCGATCCTGAGTATTGCTTATGGGGAGAGCAAGATGGTTGCGAACCAAGTTGAGAACAAACGAGCTTACTATGCCGCCCGTTCCGGAGCGGATGCGATGGCTTCCTATATTATTGATAACAGCAGCAATAGTAATATTGCGACAATCGTCAGTAATCTTATTACAAAGACCTCGTCCAATCCGGGAACAGGAACAGTCGGAAGCAATACTTTTGCGGTACAGGTCAGTAATATCAATAGCGGCCCATACAGCGGGGACCTGTTGATTGAATCACAAGGTACAGCCGATGCCGGGAATCTTCCGGTCACGGTCTATTTGACACTAAAACAGGCAGTTAAGATAGCTTTAGATATGGCTGTATTTGCGGATGATGGTATGTGTTTTGGTAAGAATATAACAGTAACCGGTGATGTGGGGACGAATAGCGACAGTATTACTTTTGGGAAAAATCCAATAAATGGAGATGTTATTCTGGGCCCGGATACTAGTGATGCTGAAATGACGATCGCGGATGCTATGTCTGGAAATCCACAAAAACTAACTTCAAAGATAATATTTCCTGATACTAAGGCTACCTTATTTCCAACAGAAAATAATGAAGTGTTTTTAGGAACAGAAAAAAAAGTAAAGGGTAAGACTGTAATAACACCGTATGTAGTTACATCGAACCCAAGTGACCAAAGTAACAAAGTACTTGCAACGGCTGTAACAAATTTATCTGACGCCATGGAATATATCGAATGGCCTGCGGACGGGGGGGTGAATTACAATTACTAATAACAAGCCCTGATTTTACTTTGGGAAAAACAGTTAACGTACCTGATGGTAATACTTTATATTTGTATTATAACGGCACTAGTCAATTAGCTGAGTCTAGTGGTAATTTTTCGTATACGCATATTAGTATTTATGCACCAAATGCTGAATTCAATATTACTGGTGGCGGTAATGGCACTTTTTTAGGAAAAATGATAATAGGATCCTATGATGATACTTCAAACAGTCATGTAACATTAACAGATGATTCAGAGATAGACGAGAACAAGGTTGTTGGAATTGATACGTACCAACGCGATGTCTGGCTTAAATAAGGAATCATAAATGTTCGAAATAAGGTGCTATTAAGGAGGGATACCTGAATGCTTAGAAAAAAAGCAAAAGGGTTTACGCTGATTGAGATCATTGTCGCTCTGGGGATCATTGGCATCATTGGCGTATCCCTTCTGACAGTTTTTACAATGGGGATACAGGTCATTGCCCTGGCCAGAGACCGCAGCGACGCGGCATATACTGCCCAGTCCCAGGTGGAGGCTGACCTCAATACAGTGAATGCAGTGCCTTCCACGGTCACAATCACGATGCCTGATGCAACGACAATTTCGGCCAGCGGGACGGTGATGCCTGCCCAGAGTGCCACAGTGAACGGAAAAGAAGTCTCGATTGACTACTTCAAGCCCGGAAAATAACAGAATTTAGACTAGGAGGGGAGCCCATGAAATTCAGCATAAAAACACAAAAAAAGAGCAAGGGCTTTACCTTGCTTGAAGTGATGGCTGTCACTGCAATCATGGCTTTGGTCGTAGCGATCATTTACCCGATGATCACATTCGGAACAACCGCTCTCCACAAGGGACAAGTAAATGCCGATAAGCAATACCAGGTGCGCATGGCTGCCGATTTTATCAGCAAGCAGCTGCGCTATGCCAATTCATTTACCTTCCTGACGAGTACGCCTACTGCTGCCACCGGCAGAAACGATATTTACCTGGATGCTTCAGGTTTCTTCCACTACAATAACAATGGAACGAGTGCCACTGCGGCTGGAGTTGACAATACCCAAAAATTTAAAATCTCTTTTACGAACACCGGAAAATCAAATTCGATTATTTTTACGATTGGCGATAAAGATGATGTCAATTATGACGTCACCACCGAAGTCATTCTGCTGAATTATCATAAAAGCACGTTTCCGACCGCCTCAGGATCCTGTATCGGTTTCTCGTATTCCTTGCCGTCTTCTTTGTAGGGCAGCCTGCTTAGTTGATTTTAGTAAAGTAAATAGTCTGAATGATCATATCCTATGGAGAGTGTAGTATGGAAGAAACCGGACAAGTGAATCAAACGATCAATGAAGCAGCAGCCTACTACTATCAGCATAAAGATAAAGAATCAGCAGAAAAGGTGCTTGGAGCCGGCAAGGGATTGATCAAATATTTTGCAAGGCTCTACGGCGGAGGCTGCTGCGAGGACGATCTTTTTCAGGCTGGTAGTCTGGGTTTGCTGAAAGCTTTGCGTAATTTTGACCCCGATAGGGAGACTAGCTTTGTGACTTATGCTTCTCACTGTATCATGGGGGAGGTTCGTCATCTGGCGCGCAAAGAAGCATCTTTCTACCGCCCGGGCTGCGTTGTTGAGCTTCAGTCCAAGGTGGATCAGGAAGTCCTGAAATATATAAAAGAAAACGGCGATGTACCTGGTACCGAATACATCGCCGAAAAGCTGAAAATTAAGGAAGAAAGCGTCATAGAAGTCATGCGGGCGGGATTTGTAAGTTTTGATGACATCGACGCTTCTAGGATTCATAGTACAGCCTACGAGACCTTTCAACTCCCGATTGAGGATAAGCTTACGCTTTACCATGCGCTAAAAAAGCTTACAGATATCCAGCAGAAAGTAATTCAAATGATTTTTATTAAAGATATGACGCAGCAGCAGGTTGCTTCGCAGCTAGGAATCTCCCAGCGGCAGGTTAGTAGGGTGAAGGAGCGGAGTGTGGAGATATTGCGGGAGAATATAACTAAGGAATAGAAATTTGTATTCTTATTTCGAAGTATCTTGAGTTATCTTTAGATTGAGTTTTAATATTTAATAATGCTGAAAAAAACAGAAAGTAGAAAAGCATAGGTGAGAACCTTACCGGGTGAAGAGTCTGTTACAATGAGCTATCAGAGGTAATCGCATATGCTTATTTTATTTATATCGAATCTTAGACATTCCGCTTCTAGCATTACTGGAAATTACTTATCTCCCAAGATTTAGATTAGTAAATGATACTACTTTCGAAAAAGCGTTTGGCACTATGTTATCAACTTTAGCTTAACACAAAAAATGCTGGTAACAGTCTATGTGGACTATTACCAGCAGCAGAAACAAACTTAATTTTTTATAATCCGGACTTGATCTCAACCTTTACACCATAACCAGTTCGGCCAGCAGTAAAGGTATTGCCATTAGTTGTAGTAATAGTAAATGAGCCGGCGGTTTCACTAAATGCTGTACATAAAGAAGCAGAAGACATTGTCGCCATATTTTCTACATCAGTCTGTGTAAATGCACCAGCTGTTTTTCCTTTTTCAGCGGCTATGGAATCCATGGCTGTAGCAAACTGCTTAGCATCCACTAACGCCTGAGATGATTGTGCTTTCTTCTGGAATCCAGTAAATGTTGGAATCAACACAGCTGCCAGAATTCCCAGAATCGCAATAACCACAATCAGCTCAATCAGCGTGAAGCCTTTATTTTTCTTTTTCATTTGAAGACACATTTTCTTTAACATTTCTTTTTCCTCCATTTTTTAATTATCATAAACTTTTCGAGGTCGTCCTCAAGGTCTAGACGTTTGAATTATACCTGTGGATTTTCTTTTTAGACATCATTCTACATATTTTACAAAATACATACAATTAATTTACATTTATTTTACAATCAAAAAAATCTATTGTCCTGGCAGGATTTGGGCAATATAATTAACCATAGATATGGAAACTCTAGGGGGATACGAAAGATGATTACTTTGATGACGCAGACAGATATAATGGTCTTAAGCGGAACATTGCTGCTGGTGCTGTTCATAGCACTCATATTCTACATAAAATTTGATATCGTACGTCTTGGTGGATTGGCCAAAGGCCTTAAACAGATAAGTAATGCGGATAAGAAGCTGCCGTTTGATCAAAAGGGCAAAATGGACACGCTGCTGGATATGGCCTCTAAAACAGGAAACCCGGTTTTAGAAACGCTTTGGAGAGAATATCACCGGGAATATGCAGATCGGCTTAAAGGTGAGATCTGTCCGGACATATCGTATTACTTTAATGAAAACAATATGATCAATATCCCGTGCGGGCGGCAGATGATGGAGCGCGCAGGTTTGACTCTTTTTATTCTGGGTATTGCCGGGTCGCTGCTATATCCCTCCTTGTATTTTCTGGGTTTTGACGGGACGGTGACACCGGAAGGCATCATCAGGAGCCTTGGCATCCTGCTTTTGGAGCTGGCAGTGGTCTCCGTAATTGTCTTTCTGTTTAAAGTGGCAGATGCAGCCAGACTGGAGAGAACCAGGAAAGGGCTATGGGAATATCAATACAAGCTTTCCGGATGGCTGAATCCGATTTCCGAACCTACTGAAATCAGTCTCTTAGTCGAGAGCCAGCGTCAAAACACCCTGGCTTTCCAGGAGGCGGTGCAGCGGCTGGAAAACAGACTGGATACCTTTGAGACAGAGACAATGGCACCGATGCTTGGAGATAAGTTCAGGGAAGCCATCGAACAGAATATTACGCCGGTATTAAAGCAGACTTCAGGCGTGTTGAGCGATCTTTCGGATGCGCTGATCACCCGGCAGGAAAACGGGATGAAAGAACTGGCACAGACCTTTACTGAAAAAGTCACTGCGGTTACGGCCGACAGGCTGAATACGTTTGCGGAAAAGACAACGGAGATTACCGGGGTTCTGGAAACCGTTGTATCAGGTATGAGCAGGATCCAGGAAGCAACCGAACAAAACGCAAAATCCCAGGAAAAACTTTGTGTACAGTCTCTTGATGCATTGAATGAAGCCGGTAAAGTCCAGACACAGGTTTCAGAGGCATTGCGGGCCTCTCTGGACAGCGTCAGGGCGGCAGAAGCAGTTGCTGCTGAGATGAAGGCGTATGCAGTTCAAGGCATGGATAAAGCCGATGCCATGGCGCTGCAGTCGCTGCAGTTGCTCGAAGAGAATGTGGCGCAAGTGAAATCGGTCCAGAACGGGATTGCAGAGTTGACGGGTACACTGCAGGGGCATATGGATCAATCCATCACCAGGATTTCCGAAACACTGACCGGCGCAGTCGAAAAATACGCGGAAATTTTTGCAGAGATCGAGGCATCAAGAAAACTGCACGGTGAACAGACGGATCAAAGAATTGGGCAGATGGTGGAGGGCCTAGATTTACGTCTTTCGGATTTCAGCAGCCGGATATTGAACTCCAGTGCGCTGGCAATGGATAAACTGACCTCTTCCGTAACGGAGATCTCTGAATCCAGCAGTCTGCTGCTGGAGCAAATCAATGAGAAGGCTTCCCAGATGGTTGCGGAGATTACCGGCAAGCTGGATAATTCCAATATGCAGATTTCCGGATACCTGGCTCGGGCTGTTGCGGAATATGCGGAGGTCAGCAACAGAATGGAAGCGTCCCGAGAAAGATACAGCGAAGAACTGGATAACAGGCTCGGTCAATTAATCAAGGCAACGGATGAAAGGTTGGCGGGCTACACGGAGAATATCATGGGGTCCCATACGCTGACAGCTCAAAAATTGACGGCAGTCGCGGAGGGTTTCTCACTATCCAGCAGCAATTTATTGGAACAGATCAACGAACGCGCTTCCCGGCTGTTCAGTGATGTGGCAACCAAGCTGGAAAGTTCCAGTCTGCAAATCTCCGGAGATATTGTCAGGGCGGTTGAAGGATACACAGAAGTCAGCACCAAAATGGAAGAGTCCCGTGAAAAATATGGTTATGAACTGGATGAAAGGCTCAGTCGGCTGATGGCGACAACCGATGAACGTCTGTCGGATTACAGCAACAGAATCATGGCCTCCAACCTGCAGACAACGGAAAAACTAGCTGATATGGCTACGGAGGTATCGCTCGAAGGCAAAAATATGCTGGAAAAGGCAGGCCGTCAGGCTTCTGATCTTTATGGCGATTTGCTTAGCAGGATGGATAAATCTATTGATTCCATGGGCGAAAATCTGGCAGTAAGTATGCGGGCAGCCATGGGTGAAAGCATGGAAATTGTGGAGAAGCTGGCAGTCAGGACTGCAGAAATGAAAGATCTGTATGACGACTACTTCACCCGGATCGCGGAGCAGTCTTCAAAGACCCTGGATGAGCTCGATTTCAGCATTCAGAAGACAATGGCATCTTTCTCGTCAGAAACGGCCGAGATCATCAGCAAAATTACGAACAACTCTTCCGGAGCACTGGAATTCTTTGATAAAGGGATTAAGGAACTGGTTGAAAATATGGACGAGAATTCCCGCAGTATCGGTCTCTACGCCAAAGAAATTAATATTGACGTGGCCGATCTGTCTGCAAATCTCAGGCTGTCCGTAAAGGAATTTAATGAGCGGATTCAGGGCGGGATCAACGGAACCTTTGCAGATTTTGACAAGGGTCTCGGAGAAGTAACCCTGAGACTGGCCACCATCCTTGAAAGTATCAGAGATTCTGCAGAAGCGCTGCAGAGCGCCTTAAAAACAGGAACCAAGCAGTAAACAGGAGTATAGTATGCAGCGATTTACCCCGGAGCGATTAAACAGCACAATGGATATTCTGCGTGAGACCATTTTACTGCCTCGCGAGTTTGCGGAGCGGGTCAGCCGGAATCCGGAGCCTGGAACATTTAAAGACAATTTCAGCAGATTTCAGGGTTCTCTGGAGAGCTATGCTTTTTCCCTGGGTAAAAGGGACCTTGAGGATTGTCTTGTCGCTTTGATACAGGATGACAGGCCGGAAATGAAGTCCGTGATCCTTCAGATTCTTAAACTGCGGATGAGTCCAAGGCTGATTGGCTTGATCCGGGCGCTCACTCAGTATTTTTATGAGCTTCCGGAAATGAGAGAGGCAGCAAGGCTTGCAGAAGATTCCAGGGATTGCAGTGACGAGCTCCTGCATGAGTTGTTTGACCAGGAAAAGGATATTATTGAAGCTGCGGTGAATCTGATTCATCAAAATGAAGAAATGGTTTCTCCGATGATCACGAGATACAGGTTGATTACAGGGAGCCCTTTTTGCAAAGCGGTGATCCGCAGATTTTTTCAGGATGGAAATGAAAAAAGATTCCTCTTAAATGAGGATTATTTTTTAGAAATGATTGATGCTGATTCCGAACAGGATTTATTGCCTGTGGTCATTAATTATCTTGATCAGCCCTGGACGCAGGCTCCTTCCAGGTCCATCAATCGGAAACTGCTCCAGAAATTTGGCCTGCCTGAGGATGAGAAGTCCTGGATCTGGGCAGACATCGGTACTGATTTGATTGCGAAATACCGCCAATGGATTTTCCTGGACATGATGGAAGATTTCTTTGGCTCAGATAACCGGAAATATCTGATTTTCAGCAGGTATTATCAGGAGCTGAAACATATTGGTCTCTACCATGATGATCAGATCATGGTCCTTGATTTTGGACAATTCGGCATTTTAAATCTGAAAGAGATGGCCGAATATTCCTGGCTGATGGAAAAATCAACACTGGAAATGGAGCTGGAAACCCTGCAGAAAGGGGAAGAACTTCGCTTGATCCACAGGAAGACCGATATTGAGGCCAGAGATGTTATCATTGAAGAAAAAAGTTCAGATATTCTGGTTTTAAATCTTACTGGAGTTGGTAAGCTATATGTTGCGGAGCTGATGAGTGAACTGCTCCGCAGGGGCGAAGAGATCTGGCCGGTGAAATTCAAGCATGCGATATCCCGCTTTAAAGAAATGATCTACTAATTAAATCAAAGATTATTACTAAAATCAGAAGACACCATTGATAGAAGATTATCACTGTCAAATCAAAAAGAACGCCCTGTCCGAAGACATTTTTGATGCTCCGAATAGGGTGTTCTTATTCTTATATGATGTCTTATACGCAAAATATAACGTCATGTAGTCTATCCGCGGCCAAGCGAAGCACGATGCGAAGCGCGGCTTTTTGTGCATGGAGGGCACAATAGCCGAAGAGCGGTTAGGGCACATGACGTAAACCCTAGATTCGCAAATTAGAATACGGCTAATAGTTTAAAAAATATACGGCTGATCAAGATACTTCGAGAACAGTTCAGAATTCACGCATCTCGATTTTGCTTCCTCAAGCGTTACCATCTTCCGCTTAACCAGATTGGCCAGGGAATAATCCATTGGGGCCATACCGGCTTTGATGCCGGTCTGAATAACCGTGTCAATCTGGTGGGTCTTGCCTTCGCGAATCATATTCCGGACAGCGTCATTGACGATGAGAGCTTCCATCGCTGCAACACGTCCGGTACCATCCATAGTAGGCAGCAGCTGCTGGCAGATAATGCCCTGAAGAACAGATGCCAACTGAACTTTAATTTGCTGCAGCTGATTCGGCGGAAAGACATCGATGATCCGGTCAATGGTAGTCGCTGCGGATGAAGTATGGAGGGTGGACAAGACCAGGTGGCCTGTTTCTGAAGCCATCAGGGCCGTGTTGATCGTCTCAAGGTCGCGCATTTCACCGACCAAGATAACATCGGGGTCTTCACGCAGTGCAGACCGTAAAGCATCTGCAAAGGCATGGGTATCGTCACCAATCTCACGCTGGTTTATCATACATTGATTATGGGCATGCAAATATTCGATCGGGTCTTCGATGGTAATGACATGACTGTTGCGGTGTGTATTCATATGGCGCACCATGGCAGCAAGGGTAGTGGATTTACCGGAACCGGTCGGACCCGTGACCAGGATCAGACCTCTGGGTTTCATCGCGAGGTCTTTCAGGATATCAGGCAGTCCCAGCTCGTTAATGCTTGGAATATCCGGAACAATGACCCTGATCGCGGCCGCCAGGCTTTTTCGCTGGCTGTAGACATTAACCCTGAAACGGCTGATACCAGGGATCGTATAGGAAAAGTCAACTTCTCCCTTTTGCTGCAAACGGTTTTTCACGGGTTCATCCATCAGTTCGTCGACAAGCTCTTTAGTGTCCAACGGAGACAAATACTTGGCGTTTGCCATCGGAGTCAAGATACCATTGATTCTGAACATTGGGGGAAGACCGGTTGTGATGTGGAGGTCAGAAGCTTTCAGTTCCAATGACATTAAAAGTAAGTCCCTGATATTTAGATTCATACAAACACTCCTCAACATAAATAGATTTGATCGGTCTATTCAATACTATAGGTTACTTTTAATAATTCTTCCGTGGTGGTGGTTCCGTCCAGAACCAGACGGGTACAGGTATCACGCAGGGAAATATAGCCGAAACGGCCGGCAATATGTCTTATTTGATCAGGAGTTACTCCCCGGTTAACCATCTCGCGGATATCCTTGTTGATCGGAATGATTTCATGGATGGCGGTTCGTCCGGAATAACCGGTGTAATTGCAGGCAGGACATCCGGTCCCTTTGTAAAGGGGCTGGGGTTCGCGCAGTTTGAGCAGCATCATTTCCGAATGTTCCGGCCGGTAAGAAGTTTTGCATTTTGGACAGATCTTACGGACAAGTCTCTGGGCCATCAGGCCGACAACAGCGGAAGAAACAAGATAAGATTCAATTCCCATGTCGACAAGCCGGATGATCGAGGAAGCTGCGTCGTTGGTATGGATAGTGCTTAAGACCAGATGGCCGGTGATGGCTGAACGAATTGCAATCTGGGCTGTTTCAGAATCACGGATCTCCCCAATCATGATAATGTCGGGGTCCTGACGCAAAATCGACCGCAGTCCCGAGGCAAAAGTCAGGCCGGCTTTGGTATTGACTTGGACCTGATTAATCCCATCCATCCGGTATTCAACAGGGTCTTCTACGGTGATGATATTGACAGTTGGTTTATTCAATTCCCGCATGACTGCGTAAAGTGTCGTCGTTTTTCCGGAACCGGTGGGGCCGGAAACAAGGATGATCCCATTTGGACTTTTGATGATCCGGTCAAACAGCTCAAGATTTTCGGCAGTAAAGCCCAGCTCAGATTTGGTATAGGTACTGTTTCTCATTCCAAGCACGCGGATAACAATCTTTTCTCCGTGGACAGTCGGAAGTATGGAAAGCCTGAGGTCGACGTTATTGCCGTCAATGCTGACTTCAATCCTGCCGTCCTGGGGCAGGCGCTTCTCAGCAATATCCATTTGCCCCATGATCTTAATTCTGGTGACAATGGCCTGGTGGGCCGCTTTCGATGTTTTCATGGCTTCCTGAAGTTCTCCGTCTATCCGGTACCGGATCCGCATCTCATCATCAGACGGTTCAATATGAATGTCACTGGCATTGGTCTTGATGGCATGCTGAATCACGGAATTAACCAGTCTTACGACAGGGGCATTCGTCACCTCATCGCCAAATTGATCGTCAATTCCCGAAAAATCAACAAGGTCATAGGTTTGTTTAAGTTCTTCAATTGCTTTTTCAGCGCTTTCTTTACCGTAGTAGCGTTCAATGGCATTCAGGATATCGGACGTGGTAGCCATGGCTGGCTTGACATCAAGCCGGGTTGCCCGTTTGACATCATCAATGGCATAAAAATCCAGCGGATCGACCATGGCAACAATCAGCACATTATTTTCTTTCTTGATCGGTATCAAGGAATGCTTTCTGACCATTCCTTCTGTAATCAGTCCCGTAGCAAGAGGATCAATCGGAGTTTCACCTAGATCATAGTATGGAATATGATATTGAAATTCCAGTACTCTGAGTAGCTGTTTCTCTGTAATGGATTTCATTTCAATCAGGATCTCGCCCAGCTTTTTAGAGGTTTTGGACTGCATCTCCAAAGCATCTTCGAGCTGCTTGGCAGTAATCACCTCTGATTCAACTAATAGCTGTCCCAGTTTCCGCATCGTTTCCGGCATATTTTTTCTCCAGTTGCAAAATTATTGTTTATATTTTGGCTATTCTCATTTATTGTATTATAGTGTAAATAAAAAAGAAAGAAAAATTACTAATATTTACAAATCCTGCGAATTTGGATACTCTTGAGGGAAGAAAGGTTAAAGGAGTGTTTGAGATGGAAACGTTTTTTATGGAACATATTTGGCTGGCCTATTTGGGGTTGTTTATCGTCGGGCTTGTTGCCGGGAGATTTTTGAAAGTATTAATTAGAAAAAACATGGAAGAAGAGCACAGAGATTTCCCATCTAAACCGGTCGTGGAAATCCTGAATACGCTGCTGTACTGCGCTGTACTCTGGAAATATGGTTTCTCTTTGGAAACATTGAGCTTTCTGATTCTTGGATCGGTCCTTTTACTCATTGCGTTCATTGATTTTAAGACCATGCTGATCCCGAACTGGAGCGTTCTCCTGATTCTGGTTCTGGGTATTTTGTTTGCTTTCTTCAATCAGGATGTCTCCAGGCTGGAGAGGCTGATTGGCTTCTTTGGAGCTGGATTGGGTTTGCTGCTGATCTATATATTCTCGAGAGGCGGCATAGGCGGTGGAGATATCAAGCTGATGGCCGCTGTCGGCTTTTACTTGGGCTGGAAGCTGACGCTGCTGGCGATGTTTGTCGGCTCCATAATTGGCGGTATCTGTGGGGTATTGATCCTTGCTACTGGCAAAGGAAATTTGAAAACGGCGATCCCTTATGGACCATTTTTGGTCTGCGGGATACTCCTTTGCATTCTTTTTGGTCAGGAATTAATTGCATGGTACTTTAATTTGTTTCTGATGTAGAACTTGATAGCGGCATGTTGAATGATGGAAGAATATGTCGAATAAAGGTGAAATTTTATGATTGCCAAAAATACCAATTCCTTGCATAATAAGAAAGAGACAAAATTTACAAATAATTTACATATGTAAAATTTCTGTAAAGTGTGAAGTGATGAAGTACAGTGCTGATTTGGTTACTTGTGTATTGTATGGAGCGAGTAGTGAACCCTGCACACTGCATTGGATGCAGTGTGCTTTTTTATGCCTAAACACTTGAAAAAATGTTAACGTGGATGTGAAAAAAGTGGTGAATGCAAAACACAAGGCGATCACAGCGTACAGATTAATATCTTGGCTTCTGACTTCTTTGATTTACATCATGGAAAGTCCGGAAAACATTTTTAAATACACCATTGCGGTTGTTGTTTCTTTACTCGTGATCACAGTCAGCCTCAATGATCTCTACTTGAAGAGTCATTCGAAAGCGTATACTCAGCGCGTCAATATTGCCGAAACACTGGTTATTGCCATTTTGCTGACGCTGACCGGCGGATTGGACAGTCCGTTCATATGGTATGCCATCAACCCTGTGTTAATTGCGGGTACATTTCTGGGAGCCGCGTATTGGGTATATCTCTGTTTTTACCTGATCGTCGGCAGCATCACCAGCCAGATGTTGTTTAATCCCGATCATTTGCGGCTCAATGAGCTTATCTTAGAAAAAATCTATGTAATCATGGTTTTCATCCTAATTACGATTGCCATACGCTTGTTGCTGGCTTTAGTCCAGCATCTTGATCGTCAGGCGGAGGCTTTAAAGAACCAAAAAGAACATATCATGTCGTTATACCGAATCGTCGAAGCTTATTCAGCAAGGGAAGACAATCGGAATGTCCTGGAAAATATGCTCAAGCTTGCCAATGAGATCATCGGGTCCCGTGCATCTTTCATCTTTCTTGTACCCTGTAAGGATGTGCCGGCAAGTATGGTTACGGCGAATATTTCCGAAGCGGAAAGAGAAATTCTGTATCAGTTTTTTCAAGCACAATCATGGGAAAATGATGGAGTAAACGTTGATGAAATACTGAGAAACCACATATTTTACGCGGTCAATGACCTGATTCCGCTGCAATCTGCCTCCAGACTTTACGGAATATTGGGATTTTCCCTGGCAGCAAGCATAAAAGTGGAAATGGATAAGGAACTGGTTCAATTTTTGGCGGATATTATCACAATGATCCTGGAACGAAATCACTTCGAAGCCATGTCTTCACAACTGCTGATTCTCGAAGAACAAAATCGGATCGGCAATGAAATCCATGACAACGTATCCCAAATTCTTTTCAGCATTGTATATGGACTCCATGCGCTGGGCGGCAACTGGTCCAATTTGAGCCGAGATCAAATTGAACGAAAACTAAAAATACTCGAGCAGTCTGCCAAAAATGTCAGTACAGAACTGAGGGCTTCAATTTATGGGCTCAGTCCGCGCAAAAGGGGCGAAAAAGTATTTGAAACGAGCATCCGAAATTATCTGAGTGATTTCTCAACACTGAATGAAATTCATGTTCATGTTGATTTTCATGGTGAGGAAGAGCAAATTACATATCCGTTAAAGCATGCGATGTTTCGCATTATCCGCGAAGGTTGCGGGAATGCCGTGTGGCATGGACAATGTGACGAATTGAAGATGCAGGTAAAGATTGATCAGCATACGTGTGAACTGATGATCCAGGACAATGGAATTGGCTTCAATTACGAAGACGTACAGTGTGATAAAAACAATAAGGGCTTGGGACTTCATAATATGAAAGCCATCGCTCAAACCTATTGCGGTTCATTTGCTATTCAAAGTGAACCCGAGCACGGAACGACACTCCGGTTTGAATTCCCGATCTACCAAATTGCCAATTTCGTTACGGAACAGAAAGGAGGCGTGGCATGAAGATCGTGATTGTGGATGATCATCCCTTAGTTCGACAGGGATTGGAGGCCGTTCTCTCAACCGAAACGGACATGACCATTGTTGGAAAGGCATCAAATGCGGGAGAAGCCGTTGACCTGATTTGCTCTGTGTTTCCGGACATTGTCCTGGTGGATTTAATGCTTTCGGGTTCTTCGGGGTTGGATGTGATAAAAACCTGCAAAGAAAAGGTATCAACGTGTAAGTATATTGTGCTGACATCTTCAGTTAGCCAGGACGATTTTCAAACAGCAGATCAGATTGGCGCAGACGGTTATATTCTGAAGGAAGCTTTTCCGGAAGAACTGATATCGGCGATCCGCTTGATCTATCGCGGTAGGAAGTTCTATGATCCGCTGGTGATTGAATTTATGATGAAAAAAGAAACGAGTAACAGCATGCAGCAGCTGACCTCACGGGAACGCGACGTACTCATCACATTGAGTGAAGGACTTAGTAATAAAGAGATTGCGAAAAAGCTGGTCATCACTGAATTTACAGTAAAGAAGCATGTAAGCCAGATCCTGGCAAAACTAGAGCTGGCTGACAGGACCCAGGCAGCATTATATGCCAGGGATCATGGGCTCGGGAATAGCAGGTAAGAGAAAGGAGAAAGGAAGAATGCCAATGCAAGCAAAGAAAAAGAATCAATTGGGGAAAGGAATACTCTTTATTACGTGCATATTTACACTGGGTTTATCCGGCATAAGTTATGCCTATTGGACAAATGGACTGGGTGTGAGCGGGAATATCTCAACGGATGGATTGGATGTTGTGTTCAGTGATCAGGAAGCTGCAAATCTGGTGACAAACGAGAGCGGAAACGGGAACTTGCAGGTAACTTATGACCCGGAAAGAACGACGCTATCCATTGAAGGAACGGTGGATCCGGGGTATCTCGGAAGCGTGGAATACACGATTGTCAATCAGGGTCAACTTCCGGTGAGATTCAGCCCTGATACGCCAAGTTCAGGCGGTATAGACAACACGTTATCTTTTGAAGGTGAACAGGTCACTGCGCTGGGTGACGGAACATATTTGCTTAAACAGAACGGCACCGGGACAGGGAAGCTGGCCGTTGAGGTTGGCGAAGAGAATGTTCAATTCGAAATAAGAATTCCGTATGAACAATGGGTCAAAAATTAGATTATCAGGAGTGGAGGCCATAGAAATGAAAGAAAAAGTAATCGTTGTAGCCATTTGTTTGTTGGCTGGATGTCTGCTTACGTCCGGAGGCTATGGGTACTGGCAAAAGGATTTGGTTATCAAGGGGAATATCAGTGTCACGCAGTCGGAGGAAGATCCCGAAGATTTAGATGCAGTCAAACCATTAATGAGGGGTTCAGGAACAGATGATCCAGGGACGGATGATCCTGGGACAGATAATCCAGGGACGGAAGAACCCGGAAGCGAAGAGATTCTAACGGAAACAGGTAATTAGGGAAAAAATGCAATGAAATTACAGATAATTAAACAAACTCTGTTTAAGCGCCGACTAATTCTATTAGTAGGCCTCGTTTTTTTTATCTATCTTTCTGACAACGCGTTGGTGAAATCCGTCACGGGACAAAACCTCTATCAAAATGTGTTTCAACCTTTGATGTGGATCGGGGTTGGATTAATAATCTGGTGGTTTCCTGTGGTCCGGGCGGCAGGAAAGCTCCGATTGCGAAAATCTCTTTGTTTATGGGCGATCAACTTTGCCATCATCATGATCACCGTCCAAGTGCTGGCCGGATTTTTAGATGGATTCGGGAAAAGCCCCTATAGCAACTCTTTTCTGGGTATCCTCATTAACTTTTTCACGGTTTGTGCGGCATTGGCAGGTCGGGAACTAACGAGACACGTATTGGTAAATAGCTGGACACGGAAGCAAAACTATAAGGTATTGGTTGCAGTCGCCTTGCTGATGACAGTGATCGTTTTTCCGATCTCTAAGTATACCGAACTGAAAAATATCCAGGAACTTGTTCAATTTGTGGCACAGTATTTTGCACCGCAGTTTACCAAAAATCTATTAGCAACATGCTTTGCTTTTTATGGTGGACCGCTTCCAGCGATCATTTTTATGGGAGTGCTTGACTTTTTCCATTGGTTTTCTCCGGTTCTACCCAATTTGAAATGGATTACCGCTGCGCTCATCGGCATCCTAACCCCTGTGTTCCTTTTTAGTGCGTTGGAGAGAATTTATCTGCAGGAGAACAGGATTCGAAAACACCGATTCAAGAGTGAGGAGGGCCTTCTGGGGTGGATGGTAACCACACTGATTTCCATCACCATTATCTGGTTTACAGTGGGGGTATTTCCGGTTTATCCGTCAGTGATCGCCACAGGCAGCATGATTCCGATGATTTATCCAGGAGATGTGATCCTAGTAGATAAGGGGGTGGACCGGATGAAAATGAGTGTTGGGACGGTAATTCAGTTTCAAAGAGACGACATCCTGATCTCACACCGGATCATTGGAGAAGTCGTTGAGAAAGATGGAACAAAACATTATTTGACCAAAGGAGATAACAATAACAGCGCGGATAGTCAATGGGTAAAACCGGAAGATATCAAGGGAGAAGTCGTTAAGGTCGTCCCTAAAATCGGCTGGCCAACCCTTCTCCTCAAAAGTGATCAAGAGATTTGGTCGACGAATAAAGAAATATAGAAAAACTGTTCAAAAGGATTCTTCTATAGGTAAAAGAAGGCGGTATCGCGCAACTACGATTTCTCCGTAGTTTTGCAATACCGCCCTTATGGAAGGGTATGTTAAAGACTAATTTCCCAATTGGTGTTTTGATAACTAGTTCACTTGCGTGAAAGCAATCGCTAAATCAAATTTTGTCGTAGTATCTTCAAATTGGCTGCCCGTGATTGCCGAAGGCATAAGGACTTGGTAACCAGGATCCTGCGTTTCGTTAAAGATAAAGTTATGGGTCGTCAGCATGAGTTCCTCGCCAGGCTGGAGAACGATATTCTGCAATGCGGAAGTCAGGCCTGTAGCCAGATCGGAAACGTTATTCGCATCGATTGCATCAATATCCTCATAGCGATAGCTCCAGAAACCAGCGTTCAATGTTCTGATGACCACAGCATCAAATTTATAATTTAAGGCATTAGCCAAATCGGCGTTTTCAGTAATGCTTCCAGTGACGGAAGTAACTTTGGCAGGAACGGTACCGCTATTTTTAACAACGAAACTCAGGTAGGCACCGGCTCCGGGGTAGAAATTTCCGACCGTGAAGCTTAGGTTTTGTTTATCTGTGGCGATCACTGAATCAACAGTGACCAAATCATCGGAAATATGGGCAATATAGCCGTCGTCCCAGTCGGACTCATCGGCATCCACAAACTGAACATCCAAATAGCCGGTGGATACGGTATTCGCGATCGTAATGGTCTGGGTCCAATACGCGTAGCCTGCTCCCATTAACATGACGGCTACTGCCAGGGCGGCAACTAGAAGCTTATGTTTTTTCATTTGATTTTTTCTCCTTTTGTTCATTCTTGTACCGATACGTTCTCAATGCGCGCTGTTGAAAACCTTTAATCGGGATTTTGATCTAAGTATACTGTCTTCGGAAACAATTTTAGCCACTCATTGGTATACTTGTTTTATCTATTTGGAGGTAGTATTTATGGTAATAAAGTAGAGGACAACGTAGACGAAAGTACCATATTTCACAGTCTGCAGAGGAAATCTCGGGTCTTTGCAGAATATCGGGAAAAAAGATGGATGGAGCGTGTTCAATGATAAAAAAAGAATTAAAGAAAAGACTACGTGTTGGCCTTATTTTGCTATTTGCGATATTGCTGATTGCAGATGTTTATATGCTGTACCGGAAAATTGCGTTACCGGAAGTACAAGTCGTAAAGACGACACTGTACGAATATATGAATAAAATGGATATTCACTATAAAGTGAGTCTGAAACCCAATAATCTATTTGCCCAAACGACGCAGGAAGAGGGTCAGGTGTACTTAACCAATTTGGTTGACACCATTACGGCGACATTTTCGTATGCGTTTTCAGGTAAAAGTCAGATCGACATCCAAGGTGATTATGAAATCATCGCTGTGCTGGAAGGATCCAGCATTCAAAATAATAAACGGGTTTCTATTTGGAAGAAACAGGTTGTCCTCGTGCCAAAAACGAGTTTTGAAAAAAAAGATACACAATTCAACCTAACAAAGGATGTCAATCTGAATTTGGAGCAGTATAGAGCATTTGCCAACGCCATCAAGGAGGAAGCAAAAGTGGATGCTGACGTTTCCTTAACCACCGCGATGAATGTGAATTTGGATAGTATGACGGAGTACGGGCGAATTCAGGATCAAGTTGCTTCATCGATGTTTTTGCCGCTGAAAACGAGCTACTTTGAAATCACAAATATGGGTATCGGTGATCAGCCTGGTGCCATCGAGAATGTCAAGCAAGTACCAGTCGATCAAAAGTTTTCCGTTATTGGTTTGGCCTTGCTGGGTTTCATTTTGTTAGCCGGGCTCGTTTGTTTGATCCTGCTTACAAAAGAGATACCAGAAGATCCTTACCTCAAAAAGTTGAAAATGATCATGAAGCAGTTTAGCAATCGAATGGTTGCATTAGATTCAGACATTATCCAAAGAGGAGACAATTATCAGGTTCAATCGGTGGACGACCTGGTGAAACTCAGTGATGAACTCGGGAAGCCGATACTTTACAGGACATTTGCCGATTTGAAAAAGATCACAACATTCTATGTCTTTGATGAGAAATGCACCTATTATTTTGATCTAACATGAAACCCCAAAAACTAACATAATGGTGAATATACATTGGTACCAAAGGAGTATGTGCACGAAGAAAACACCTGTTATAATTCAATTAGCAGTGTAGAAACGGCATACAAATAAAATACTTTATTGAGGAAGATGTAAATTGATCAAGAAGATGGGTATCCTTAACCGTGTAAAGTATCCCTTTATCCTGGTGATCATGACGGCAGTGATCCTCCTGGGTGGCACATCCTCATTTCAGGTAGCGTATGCAATCCAAACAGACAGCAATGAATACGGGATTGTCATAGAGCCTGAAGGCCAGCTTTTTCAAATTTCGGGAATGGCTCCCGGTTGTACCGATCATCAAACATTAACGGTCAACAACGAGGGGCAAAAGGCTTTCACGTATGGAATGAAGGTTATTACAAACGATCAAGAGAATATCCTCTATCAGGCCCTGGTCTTTAAGGTAACCAAAGCCGACCAAACACTGTATGCCGGAAAACTTCAAGATCTGAATCTTGTATTAGGTTCTTTGATGCCCGGCGGCAGTGAGACGTTTGATTTATCTCTGGGGCTTCCCTCAGAAAGTGGAAATGAATACGAATCACAAGAGATCAGCTTTGATTTTCTGATCAGTGCTGAAGAATATAATGGCGGGAACAACGGTGGCGGCAATTACACGATTTACACTGAAGTGGAACCAGCTACGATAGAGGAAGAACCGGTAAATACGCCGACGGTCGAAACACAGAAACCTGATGCATTGGAAGTTCCGCAAGATACTGAGACCATGTTACCATTAACAGGAGTTGCAAGTGCTTTCCCTTACTATGCTGTCGGTTCAGTAGTGGTCACTGCAGGAATCTTCTTAATAAAGAAAAAGAAAAGCTAAATACACATTTATATAAGTGAGAAAAAATAGCTGAGATTTCTCGGCTATTTTTTAACAAGATCAGGCTGGGGGAATTATGTGGAGAAAAGTATTCGCAGTCACTTTGATCTTATGTGGACTCAGTGTCATCATTTTTCCTATGGCTCGGGATGGCTATTTGAAATATCAGCAGAATAATATGATTAATCAATGGCGATCTAGTCTCATGCAAGTGAGCGATGGAGCACTTGGACAGACCGATTCTGATGATCAGGATAATACGATGCAACCAGATCTAACGGAGGATATGGAAGCACTGCTGATCATAGAGAAAATCGGTTTGCGAATTCCTGTTTTGACTGGCGTGACTGACCACAATTTAAAACAGGCAGCAGCAAGTATAATTGGAACTGGGAAGCCTGGAGAAATAGGGAATTACTGTATTGCGGCACATCGCAGCAGAACGTATGGTATTCAGTTTAATCGTCTCGACGAGTTGATCAAGGGCGACGCGATCATAATTGAAACAAACAATCAATCCTATACTTATATTGTAACGGAAAGTATGATTGTCGAGCCCGACAAAGTCGAGGTGCTTCAAAACGACGGCCAGAAAAAACAAATTACACTGATCACTTGTGATTATCGTACAAAACCGTATCTGCGTTTTATTGTAAAAGGAGAATTGGGTGATTAATCTGAGATAAAACATCTCGAAATTTAGGCAATAAATTCTTTCTGGAATCGCAGTTTTTGCTGTTGACAGTGTCGAAACAGCATGATATTATAATAAAGCGTCTCGGGGCGGGAACGCCTGAAAGAAGCGCAAAGGTCATTGAAAACTGAACAACAAGAATGAAATAAAAAGCTAGACTCGTCAATGAAATTTGGTAAACAAACGAGCTTGAATCA
>NZ_POSF01000005.1 GCF_004343605.1 Dehalobacter sp. 12DCB1 | reverse complement strand
TAGCATTTTAACTTCCGATTTGGTTGACCACAAACATCGTCTGCGGCAGGATTGTCATCTTAACATTTCTGTCTCAACTTTTCAATCCTTAAATTTTTTCCATACTTACCGTATTATAACGTTAAATATAGTCAAAAAAATTTTTGAGTCACCTTGTATCACTGAATGAAGCTGTAATGGTGGAGGTAGTCGGGATCGAACCGGCGACCTCTTGAATGCCATTCAAGCGCTCTCCCACCAGATCGGTGGAACACCCCGCAATGACATTTCGAGGTATAACTCCATCAAACACCCGCCAAGCAACAATCCGCCCCAAATTCATTATAATATCCGATATCGCTATTGTAGCCATTCTGAGAACAGGTGTCAATCTGGAGAGGCTGAATATATTGCCCTGCCGTTTTGTTTTCGGGCAGGGCTTTTCGTTTATTGGGCAAGTGGCAGATCGTCATATTCATTAGGTATGTCGAGGCCGAGGTCGAATTGGGCGAAGTTAATGTTGAATTCAAAGTGGAGCCTGTAATCGGAGTAAACATAGACGCGCTTGATGATGTGTCCAGCGATCATCTTTTTTACCGCCATGTCGCTATCGTCGAAGAGCTCCGACCACGCGAGGATGTGGTCGTAGTCTGCTTTGATCTCAGCCAGCTTGCTGTTGCTGTTTTCAAGCTCGCTGTTGAGCTCGGTGAGCCTTTCATTGGCCTGCATCATCTTAGCGCGAGCGTCATCTACCAGCTCGGACAAGAGATCAAGCTGGAACTTGCTTTGCCCCTGCACGGCCTTGATGACCTCGGTTTTAAGGGATTCATACTCTTTGGTCGTCTTGGCGCATTCCGCTTTGGCTTTGCCGATGCGCTCGCCCAAACTAACTGCAGCCATGCGGTGTGTACGGCCTATGATGTCCTTCTCGCTGACATTCTTCATTCGGTCAAAGACTTGATGCAGAACATCGGTCACCACCCCGTCGAGGATGTGCATGGTGTATCCGGTCTGCCCGTCGCACTCGGCACGTTTGCGCGTCTTATTATAACAGACATACCGGATTCTTTTGCGGCTGATTTCCTCTCCGGCAGCGTTCTTTCGCACCGTTCCATTGGTGGTCAACGTCAGTCTGCCACCGCAATGCCCGCAGAAGATGTTACCGGACAGCAGGGATTGACCGCTGGTGTTGCGAGGCATGGTGCGGTTTTCATTGTACTCGTTGACGCGCTCTGCCATGAGCTGTTGTGCGAGGTTGAAGTTGGCGGGATCGATAATCTGCAGTTCATCAAAAATCTCCGACTTGGTTTTGCCGCTTCGCAGAACACCGATGTACATGATATTGTGCAGGATGTGTCCCACCGTGGCTTCGTGCCAATTCTCACCGGCGCGGGTTTTGATTCTTTGATCGTTGAGGAAGGTGGCGATTTTCCATCTGCCATAACCGGAGCCTATGCAGAGGTCAAACATCATGCGGATGTTGCGGGCTTCGCCCTCGTCAATGACGAGCTTGAAAACCTCATGTTTTCGCTTGTTGATGACACCACTTTTTTCGAGGTGATATCCGTATGGTACACCGCCGCCACGGAACCTGCCCTCTTGCACCATCTGACCTAATGCCGTTTTGGTTCTTATGGAGGTCTTTTTGCTCTCGCCGCTGGCTTGCCAGTAGCGGATGTAGTTGGTGAGAAAATCGGTGTGGGAATCGAACCGTTGCTCTCCCTCGTTGACGCTCCATACTCTGATGCCGGATTCGACAAGCTGTTCCACCACGAAGGGCGTTTCCTCCGCAATACGACCGATCCTGTCGAACATAAAGACCAGCAGAATGTCGAACTTGCCCTGCCTTGCGTGCTCCTGTATGAGCTTGACCTTATCTCGATCAGCAACGCTGACCTTAAAGCCGGACACACCGTTTTCCTGTTCCTCATGGATGATCGTCCAGCCCATTCTGTCGGCGAACTCATGGCAGGATTTGCGCTGCATCGGTATATCAGCTTGGTTTTGATCGTCGTGATCCACTTGCTTTAATGTGGAAACCCTGTATAAACAATAAACTCTTTCAGCCATTTTAGTATCCGTCCTCTCATAAAAATTGTGTGAGAAGATCGGACACTTGATCACTATTCAGTTATCAAGGAACACGGTATTCGCCAATCCGATTATCGCACACTTGGCCGAAGATAGCTATACAAAAGCGAGAATTCCGATGAAATAAAGGCGAATTTTTCTCCCTCCATATTTCTCGTTATTATAATTTGATGAAATAATGAGCATAATATAAACGGATATATTTCACCAACTCTTGATTAGAGGAAATAAAAGAGTTATAATATGTACAGTTATTTCACTTAAAGGAGTGAGCTAAGATGGAGAAAAGATCCGGAACTCTTAAAAACAATTTGTCCGGGGATATGGCATATAAATCCTTTGTGCCTGCGGCCTTGCCACCCGTCCCAACGATCACGCTGGATAATGAGGCGGTTGAACTGCTCGTAAAGGCCAATAATCAAATCACTCTGTTAGCCGGCATCGCCATGAGAATTCCCAATGTGGATTTGTTCGTCACTATGTATGTTCGGAAGGAAGCATTGTTGTCCTCACAGATAGAGGGCACACAGGCAACGCTTGATGATGTCCTGAACCCAATGCTCGATGAAAACGTCAATCGCAATGTCGCGGATGTCATCAATTATATCAAGGCGACCGAGTTTGCGATCAAAAGGCTGAAGGAGCTGCCGCTGTGCAATCGACTCCTGAAGGAGACGCATGCGGTTTTAATGCAGGGCGTAAGGGGGCAGGAAAAAAGTCCTGGCGAATTTCGTACATCGCAGAATTGGATTGGCGGCATAGGGAGTACATTAAGCAACGCCAGGTATATCCCGCCCTCGCCCGATGATATGCAGGACGCCATGTCGGACTTGGAGAAATATCTCAATGCTGACGACGACCTCGACACTCTGATTCGTGCGGGGCTGATCCATTATCAGTTTGAAACGATCCATCCGTTCTTGGATGGCAACGGCAGAGTGGGCAGGCTGCTGATCACCTTGTTTTTGATGGAGAAAGGGGTTTTGACCACACCGGCACTCTACATCTCGTATTTTCTCAAAAAGAACAGGATCGAATATTACGACCGCATGACCGAGGTGCGCAATAAGGGCAATTATGAGCAATGGATCAAGTTCTTTTTACAGGCGATACACGAGTCCGCGTTGGATGCGGTGACGACGATTGACCGGCTGGTAGAACTGCACGATAAGAGTATTGCTCAGATCGGTGCGCCGGACAGAACAACGCAGACCGTCTTGAAGGTCTTCCGCTATCTCGAAACAAGTCCGATCATCGAAATCAAGAAGACCGCGGAAGCGCTCGGTTTGTCCTATAACGCTGTTTCAAGAGCCGTGACCGTTCTCATGGAAAAGGGCATTTTGATACAAACAGACAAAGCCAGCCGGACGCGAATCTTTGCTTACAGCGCCTATTTGGATATTCTGCGCAAAGACACTTAATCAAGCGGGGCAAAGCAAAAAGCGGTCGCAGTATTCATTACTGTGGCCGCTTTTTATGGAGCGCGCCATTAAGCCATCGTCTCCAGAGAATGCGGGATGTTTTTCCGAATATAGGAGTCAATCAGCGCATTTTTTACGATATTCGCAATATGCGGATTGTACTCATCAGCAAAGCTGATCGTTACTGGATGTCCGCTGACGGATATGGTGACTACTTTGCTCTTTCCGGTATCCTTTACTGCGTTCATCATAAGTAAATCCTCCTTATGTTTGTAGATGTTTTAATGGCACAAACATAAGGGCCGCCCTGTAATGAAGTTAGGCGCATGACGCACCTGCTTTTGGGCGACCCTCATGGCTTCTGACATTAAGTCTTTGTTTTTTCTGCTTATGGCTCTATTTGACACTACTTCCCGAGCCTTGGGCGACGGCCTGAACTGCGGCCGGCTAAGCCGCATCATGGGAATCTCACCCCCGCCAGGATCTCTGCCGGCTGCCCTCATTGCGTGATCCCCCGGTCAAGGGGGGCTGTGACTGGGCAGAAGTATCATTATAGGCTGACGGGATCATTGCGAAACAGCTTGCCATCGGCTGTTTTCCGGACGGATGGGTACCGCTTTGCACCTTATTTGGCCGTCTTTGATAAAAGAAACAGGAATGAATGAACAAAAAATTGTGGCTTCGTGTTTCATCTGTCCTTTTACAGGTGGTCTTGGCGCATCCTCCGGGGTCGCTTTCCCTTTTTGGGTCCGTCAGCTAACGTATTCAGGTCATCGGATATTCAATTTTCAAAGAACCCTTGAGGGGAAGAAAAAAGATCCCCTCACTTCTATAAGGAAGAAATGAGGGGATTGAGCGGATTTTTTTTACTTTTCCATAAGTTCTTTTAGTTTGCCAAAGATACGGTGCTTCCGGTCATTGATGGTTTTCTGCGGTATTCCGGTTTCTGCCGCAAGCTCCCGCTCACTCTTTTTCTTATAAAAGAACTCATAAATGAGCTTCTGCTCGTCCTTCGGCAAAGAAGATAACGCTTTGTGTAGCTTAGCCTGGGTTTCCTTTTGGATGACCATGTCCTCCGGAGATGGCGAAGTACACATATAAGCGGGGTTTACGCCATCTTCCTTTAATTTTTCCAAGGAAAGCTCATGCTTCTTTGCCTTTCTGGTGATATTCCGGGCATATTCGTATTCCTTGTAGTACGCTTTATATACTTTTCGAGTCACTGGGACTCGTTTACCTTTTACAATAATGGTGTATTCTTTTTGCTCAGACATGATATAGTCCTCCATTTTTTCGAATTTTAGAAATCGAAAAATGGAGAGCGGAGGAGAGCGGCAACGGGGACGGTCAGTATCTACTGTGTAAATCCGTATAACCAAAAGATTGGTAGAAACTGGTCGAAATAGGAAGAAAAAAGTCGAAAGAAAAAACCCAGCAATTTGCACAGTGCAAATCACCAGGTTTTTACTTTTGTATGAAATTATAAGGAAACATGAATATGTACGAAATCCTTCGTCTTTATTTCAGTCTCCTATGGGATTGGTTACAATACATGTCCGATACCCCTTTCGCTCATAGCAAATGGCGAAAGTCGGGGGCCTAAATAGCCATTACAAAAAACATCCATCAAAAGTTGCAAATGGATCATCAGCACAAAAGCCTGCCCAAAAAAGGGCAGGCTTCCGCATGCAACACTTGGCAACCAGGCTATCATAACGCTTTTAAGCGTCGTAGACCCTTTGGCTTTGCGTCCCCGCCTTTCGGCGGGTTTGCCCTTAACATAAGATTATTCATTTTTGATTTATGTTCAAGCGGCTGCGATACTCACACCTCCAAAGAATTCACAGCCTTATTCAACGCAGCATAAAGACGTTTTTTTGTTATAAACACTGGCAGGCTTATTGTTTTGGCAATTCGTTTAAGAGAAAATCTCTGCCAGCAGAAAAGCAATAAAATATATCTTTCTTTCGGACTAAGCCTATAGAGCTTGTCCAACTGCTTTTTTCTTTCGTTATCCAAGCTATTTATACCTTTGGTTGTTCTTAGAAGTGCCGCTTGTACCTATGTTCTCGCCAGTATTTTGTGGCTTTGAAAATGTATTCACGAAGCACCAGTATAGCAAAAACAGCTACTACTTGCATAAACAGGACGTTAAATCCATGCTGAAACAATGGCTTTTTGTTACCATCGTGCAGCGTTCCATGTTGCATCTACGCCATAGCTAACCAGATATGAACCTATTTGCTATAAGGTTGATGGTTATAATTATCCTATTATCACTTTAAGAATACTGGAAATATTATAGAAAAGTTATAGTTTAGTTATAGAAAAGTTATAGGGAAATCGCAAAAACGACAAAAAAGGATGTCGTTCCGATCAGAACGACATCCTTATCTACATCATTTTATTCTGAATATACTGCGGTATAAAGCTTCCCGTACAAGAAGATGATGAGGATTACGCTAAAAAGATGAATATTGCTTTACTATTCAGTTTAGTTCCACCGCTTTGCTATGAAAACAGAACGAAGGAGACCGTCCCAAGGTAACTGCCTCCGTTCAATTATTTTATAGAAGATATCCGCGCATGGATGTAAAAACAATGGCGAAAAGCCGCTTGGAAGACTTTTCGCCATTGTTTAATTATGCCGCTTCTTTATCTAAAAATCGCATATAATCCATTAAAAGTCAATGAACCTGCAAAAGCAGACACTTCTTCCAGTGAATACGTCCGATCAGAATTGAACCATTCTCTATATATGGATAGGATACCGGATACTGCGAACTCAATTGCATATGGCAGCATTTTTTTATTATTTATTTCGGGTCCCACAAGTTCGATAATCCTATTTTTCAGTATATGTTTTATTTTCTCCAGTAACCTGCTGTCAGACGTGGATTGAAGGAAATATTTATAGAAGTCGAAATCATCGTTGATGATATTGGTCAGTTCCTTAAAGATCAGATAAGGGTCATAGATGGCCTTCTGAATATCAAAGCTCTCAATTATTCCACAAAGTTGTTCCAATATATCGTTTTCTATTTCATCCAGTACCCCGTTCACATCTGTATAATGGGAATAAAAAGTCTTTCTGTTGATATCTGCTTGGTCCGCAATTTCTTTGATTGTAATATCGCTGATATCTTTTTCTGTCATAAGCCGAATAAAAACTTGTTTAATCGCTTTCCTCGTTTTAATACAGCGCCGATCCACTCGGTCATTATTGCGTATATCGCTCATAATATCTCCCCATCAAATACTAAACAAATATAGCGCGTATTGTGGCATAAGCATCACATGCTCTCTCGAATAACCATTGCAACCGTTCATTAATCATATTATAATAAACACATGGGTAAAAAGCAACAGACGTTTACTATCTTGGCAAATACAAACCTTATGATAGCTTGGTTTTACTGCGTGGAGCGACTTAGCCCATAAACGAACTTTCTTTGTTTCGTCGGCGGGTTTGCGGTAACGATTATGTTTCAAGGATAAACCCATGAAATACCCGAAAATCATATGATAGTATTTTGGATAAAAATGATTATTGGCGTTTCCGGTAAATATATATTTTATCTTTTTATATAATAATATTGGGTAAAGAAATGGCTTTTTTCGAAAATATTTGCTCTTCGCACAGTATGGCTGTAATATGTCTGTGTAGCAGCACAAACGGGGACAACAATGAATCGTATTGAAAAACAGCTATAAAAGCACGCTCATACGTTTTTTGTATAATATAAATCATAAGTAATTTTCTATGGGCTGATGAGAATCCGGGCAAGTGGTTCTTATTATGACGCACAGCGTTGAAATGGAATTAAGGATATGAAGCATCAAAAAGATATCGAATGGACAAGCCTTGAAAATGCCTCAAAAATATTTCCGGCAACCTGGAGTGTAAAAGACCCCAAGGTGTTTCGGCTTGTCTGTGAATTGTATGAAGCGGTAGACTCCGAATTTCTGCAGAAAGCGCTGGATAGGACTATCGATGATTACCCTCTCTATCGGTCTGTCATGAGAACGGGAATATTCTGGTATTATCTTGAAGCCAGCGATATCAGGCCGGAAGTCCAGATCGAATCAGACACGGTATGCGCGCCAATTTATCTGGGACATAAAAACAACCTATTGTTTCGGGTGATTTATTATAAAAACAGAATCAATCTTGAGGTATTTCACGCTCTTTCCGATGGCACCGGGGCCGTCCGTTTTCTTCAAGCCCTCGTATATTACTATTTGATGTTCAAACATGAAGAAAAATTTGCGAATACGATTCTCGTCAATGATCATTCTTCAATAAGTGGGCTTATGGATGACAGCTTCGATAAATATTTTGTCGGCGGCAGTCAAAAGAACAGTAAAATGCAAACCCCAAAAGCTGTAAGGGCGTATCAAATTCACGGGGTGAGACGGGCCGATAACAGATTAAATCTGATTGAAGGTTCTATGTCCACCCAGAATGTTTTGAATGAGGCCCATAAATATCATACAACGCTGACAGTCTTTCTCACATCGTTATACATTTACGCAATCGGTAAGGATATGCATGCGCGAAAGAAGATCCATCCGGTGATTTTGACTGTCCCGGTCAACCTGCGGCAATATTACGAGTCGGTCACGGCAAGAAATTTTTTCAGCTGCATTAATATTGGTTACAGCTATGAGAAGGACACTGATGACTTGAAAACTGTGATTGAGAGTGTGAGTGATCATTTTAAGAAGTATATTACAGTGGAGTATCTGAATAATCGGTCAAATAAATATATGGCAATGGAACAAAACCTGCTTACCCGTATTATACCCTTACCAATAAAAGATCTCATTCTCCGGATTGTTGCCGGTTTAGCGCGAAGACAAACAACATCAACGGTATCCAATCTTGGGAAGATATCCATGCCCACGGAACTTCATTCCGCTATCCGGCAGTTTTCTGCCTGCATCAGTGCCAGAAGGCCCCAGATGACCTTGTGCTCCTACGGTGACAGATTGGTCGTGAGCATTTCCTCCCCATATCGGGAAACCAATATCCAAAGAACGTTTTTTCGGCTGCTTTCAAAGGCTGAAATTGAGATTGAGATATCGTCCAATATCTGAGGGAAAGGATAAGCCGAATGCAGTATTGCAGTGAGTGCCGGATCCGCATCCGGGGAAGAGAAGAAAAATGCGTATTATGCGGCAACACTCTTTTAACGCCCAACTCTGACTTTGCCCGGGAAGAGATATTCCCCGATATACCGCGAGCGTACGAGAGCCATCTGGCAATCCGGATTTTGGTATTTATATCTTTTACCGCAGTAGTAGCCAGTGTTACTATTCAGAAGATTTTTCCTGCCGCTGGGAATTGGCCGATATTCGTTATATTCGGACTTATCAGTATGTGGATTGGACTAATCGTCGTTGTGCGGAAAGGGCATAATATACCGAAAACCATCATCTGGCAGGTGGCCGTTGTGTCATTGCTGTCTGTTTTTTGGGACTGGCAGACGGGCTGGAAGGGCTGGTCATTGGATTATTTAATACCGATTGTATGCGTGTCGGCCGAACTGGTTATGTATATAACGGCAAAGATTATGAAGCTCAGTATCAGGGAATATATTACCTATGCCATGTTGGATTGTTTGTTTGGTATCATCCCAATCATTTCTCTTCTGCTTGACGGGGTAAAAACGCCTTACCCGTCCATCCTATGTGTTGCGGTCAGTATTATCTTTCTGTCAGCAATATTCATCTTTCAGGGAGAAAATATGATAAAGGAATTGAACAAAAAAATGCATATTTAAAATGATATCGCAAGATATGATTGATATAAACAATAAGGGTCTTTTGTTTTTTGGTGGAGGCAAGGATGATGGAATATAAAAATGATATGCCTGTCCATGTTGCTATGATTATGGATGGGAACGGCAGATGGGCAAAAAAACGGCTGATGCCAAGAATCTATGGGCACAAGGAAGGCTGTGAAAATTTAAGGAGAATGACAGAGGCTTGCAGCCGGTTGGGTATTCAATATCTGACCGTCTATGCTTTTTCGACGGAAAACTGGAAACGCTCTGAAGAAGAGGTAACTTTCTTAATGGAGCTTCTTTATAATTACCTGAAAGATACCTGTTCGGAATTCATGGAGAATAAAATCAGGCTTACTGTAATAGGTGATAAGTCAAAGTTAAATTCCTCCCTCCAGGATATCATTTCCCGGACAGAAGCCATGACCTGCTCGCAACAGGGTTTACACCTGCAGGTAGCATTTAATTATGGTGGCAGGGATGAAATTAAAAGGGCAATCCAAAAGATGATGGCTGATACTTCTATTTTACAAGGAAATATCACAGAGAAAACGATCTCTGCTTATTTGGATACGGCAAATATACCGGAGCCTGATCTGCTCATACGTACCGGAGGAGAAAGCAGACTATCCAATTATTTATTATGGGAGATGGCATATACCGAATTATTCTTTATCGATACACTTTGGCCAGATTTCACAGAAGAAGAACTCATTAAGATTATAGAAGCATACCTCACTCAGGAGAGACGTTTTGGTAATGTAATTTAGTAGGCGGCTCATTGCCGAAAGTAAACCCGGCGGTAAGAGTAACGTTTACTGTATATTTTTGGCCTGCCTGATTCATTCATAATAGCGAGGAAAAAATCTTATCGTTTGACAAAGGTAAAACAATATGATAGAATTAGAACGGTCGTCCGAACTATGCGTGGAGGTGTAATGATGCAACGAAAAACAGAAAAAGAAGATACATCAGCGAAGATTCTTAATACGGCCTATGATTGCCTTTCTGCTAATGGCTATGCGAACGTGTCCATGCGCAATATAGCCGATGAGGCCGGTGTCGCATTGAGCCAGCTCGCATATTACTACAAGAATAAAGAAAATTTATTCAGTGAAGTCATCAATATGATGATGGATCAATACTTAAGTGAAATCGAGGCTACTCTAAAATCTACAGCGGCTGCAAAGGATAAACTCGCGTCTCTTGTGAGATACTTTAAGGAACTGATTAGAGATAATCCAAAGCTTTTAAGGCTTTTTATTGATTTTACAGCCCAGGCTTTATGGATTCCGTCTTTCAGGGAACAACTGGACAGCTTGTTTAACGCCATCACGGAAATCATCGAAAGAAATCTGCCGGTTGACACGATAGCGGGCAAAAGTTTGCAGCGGTATTCTCCCAAATGCATAGCGCAATTAGCGTTCGGCGCGCTATTTGGGACATCCATTCAAGTAATACTCGGCTCCGACAGGGATAGCGCCTTTGAATCCTTAAATCTGGCGGAAAATTTATTAAATTAAAAAGGAGTATGTGTCATGTCAAATTCATTTGAAAAATCGGTCAACCTGGGCTTGGGACTATTGCTGTATTCACGGGAAAAGGTGGAGGAGTTCGTGGAAGAGTTGGTTGGCAAAGGCGAGGTGGCAAAAAAAGACGCCCGTCAATTTGCCGGAGAACTTGTGCAAAGGGGCGCAGAGCAGAGGGATGAGCTGAAAAAGCTGATTTCTGAGGAGGTTACAAATGCCCTGGGTCATGTGAACGTGGCAAAAAAGGAAGACCTCGTCACAAAGGAAGAAATCACAGAAATTGTGCGGGAACAAGTACGGCAGGCGCTTCGGGAAAACGAGGACACAAAGTAAAGGGAGCAATACCCCGGGATGTTGGAAAACCGGCAGATTTGGGAAAGGACGCGGAGCAACCGTAAGGCGTTTTAACTGACTTATGAAAGGTTGGTATGCGTCCTTTCCCCTTTGACTTAATTCCAAAAGAGCGTCCGCTCCGTCCGTTTGCGCGGATGAAACGGATCATCTTTTGCAATGCCGCGGGATGGCAGGATAGGGTTGATAAGATGCATTATAAGCGCATTCACGCAAGGAGATACAGGGAGATCATCGCTGTTTTTACAAAGCATGGTTTCGGGCTGATGCTGGAGCGGTTTGGGCTCCGGTACCCTTTAAAGATAAAAGGCAAAGTTTCAGACGCCGGCACCACGCCTGATATTGCCGGGACTTCGGCCGGGAAAAGGCTGAAGCTGGCTTTGGAAGAACTGGGACCGGCGTTTGTCAAGCTGGGCCAAATTTTAAGCATAAGGCGGGATATCTTACCAGCTGATATTACCGAGGAGCTTAAAAAGCTGCAGGATTCGGTGCAACCTTTCCCTTTTTCCAGGGTAAAAGCGCTCATTGAAGCTGAATTTGATGATAATCTGGAAAATATCTATAAAGAATTCGACGAGCAGCCTGTCGCCTCGGCGTCAATATCCCAAGTCCATCGCGCACGGTTGGTTTCGGGGAAACAGGTCGCCGTAAAGGTTCAAAGACCGGACATTGAAGACATCATCCATCTGGATTTGGATATTCTCAAGAATTTGGCGCATTTTGTCGACCATCGCACGAAATATGGAGAACTCTATGATTTCAGTGGAATGGTGGCGGAGTTTGAAAAGACAATACAAAATGAATTGGATTTTACGAAAGAGGGAGAAAACGCCGATACCTTCCTGCGCAATTTCAGCCAGGATGAAGGCGTTGCAGTTCCAAAGATAAGATGGATATACACGACAAAACGCGTGCTTACTATGGAATATGTTGAGGGTATCAAGATCAGCGATTCCGATGCCTTGGATCAGGCGGGTATCGACCGCGGGGAGCTCGCAGAGAGGCTTGCAGCGTCCATATGCAACCAGGTGCTCCGGGACGGTTTTTTCCACGCAGACCCGCATCCGGGCAATATTCAGGTTCTGACGGACGGGACGATCATATTTCTCGATTTGGGGATGGTAGGCCGCCTGAGTGGAACCCGCAAAGAAATGATCTCCCATTTTTTTATTGGCGTCGCCTCCAAAGACACCGGCCTGGTGGTCAGCTCCATCCTTGATATGGACGCCATGCCTGACCGCCGCAATGTTAAAAATTTTGAAAGGGGTATCGGCGCAATCATCGAAAAATACCTGACCATGCCGATGAGCGGGATAAAGATTGACGAGCTGCTTCAGGAAGTCTTTCAGACGGCGTTTTCAAACCATGTGAAAATACCGCGTGAATTCGCGCTGCTCGCCAAAACCCTGGGAACGCTTCAAGGGCTGCTGGAAAAGCTGGCGCCCGATCTTAATTCCTTTGTCGTGGCGGAGCCCATTGCAAAAAAGCTGATTTACCAGTCGTTTTCGGCCGATAAGGTGAAAAGCCAAATAAAAAAGAACCTGCTCAATTATGGGAACCTGCTCACTGAATTCCCTGTTGCCATGCGAAACCTCCTGCGCAAAGCGGAGGATGAGGACTTTACCGTTCCTTTTGAGATGAAAGAGATGGATGACCTTAAAAAGCGATTGGAACGGATTTTCAACAGAATATCTTTCAGCGTGATATTGCTTGCCGTAAGCATCATCATCGCCGGTGTCCTTATAAGCTCCGGCCTCAGCGCGAATACAAGCGGCGAAATGGTTGTTTTCAATATTACCGTACTCAAAACAGGCCTGGCGTTTGCCGCCGTTATCGTTTTAGGGCTTGTGATTTCCATGTTCAGGTCAAGGCGCTGAAAATCATCATGCGAAAGGAGCATCCGGAGTGGTAGATTGGATTATCTCAAAATTACGTTTAAAGGCGGATTCCTCTGACGATCAGGAATATATCGAGTGTATCCACGACCTGATTGACCATGATATGGTCAAGTCAATGAAAAATTATATACAGCATGGCGATATCGACTGCCTGGAGCACTGTATTTATGTGTCATACAGCGGCTATCTTGTTTGCAGAAGGCTGGGCCTTGATTACCGCTCCGCGGCCAGAGGCGGGCTCCTTCACGATTTTTTCCTGTACGACTGGCATATCAAAAAATCGCATGAGGGGTTGCACGGGTTCACACACCCCCGCGTTGCGCTGGAAAATGCGAATAAATATTTCCATTTAAGCGAACTGGAACAGGACGTTATATGCAAGCATATGTGGCCTATGACGATAAAGCTGCCTAAATATAAGGAGACCTGCATTGTCATCGCGGCGGACAAATATTGCGCGTTTATGGAGATTTTTGATTTCGGAGAACGGAAAAATGTACGCAGGCTTCAAAGCCTGTTGTGTTATTAGCGCGCTTTCCTCAGGAAAGGAACAGAAAAAGGATGTTTGATATTATCGCGGGCCCTATGGGAGCCGTCTTAAAATTTATTTATGATCACATTGCGTTCCAAAATTATGGGATTGCGATCATACTTTTTACTGTCGTAATAAAATCCCTGATGCTTCCCCTGACCATAAAGCAGGTTCAATCGACCTCAAAAATGGGCGTGCTTCAGCCGCAGATGCAGGAAATTCAAAAGAAGTATAAAGACGACAAGGAAAAGCAAAGTGCGGAACTGATGAAACTATATCAGGAGAATAAGGTGAGCCCTGCCGGGGGCTGCCTTCCCCTGCTGATACAGATGCCGGTTTTGTTTTCGCTGTATTATGTGATCTCGCAGCCGCTGAAATACATGGCCGGAATATCCGCGGAGGCAATAGGACAGCTATATGAAATGGTACCGCAGGGGGCCGACAAGCTTGCGAATATGAAAGACCTGAGTATCATCGCTTATTTCAGCGGACATACGGAGCTGCTGGAGAAGGTCGCCCATCTGCTGAAACCGGCAGATTTGTTCAACATGGATTTCCTGGGGATCAATCTCGGAGCGATACCCGCCTGGAATCCCAGCGTTTATATAAATCCCGGCGTGGGCATACATAGTTTCCTTCTGCTTCTGATACCTGTATTGTCGGCTCTCACATCCTATATATCCGCAAAATACTCCATGCAGGCGACGCCTCAGACAAGCGGCGATCAGATGCAGTCATCCATGCAAAAAAATATGCTCCTGATGTCCCCCGTCATGAGCGGTTTTATATCTTTTACCGTACCTGCCGGATTGGGCCTCTACTGGATTATCGGGAACGTCTATCAGATCGCGCAGCAAATGTTTATGAACAGATTTGTAATAAAAAAGCCGCCGAATTCAAGCGCAGCAAATAAAGCAGTGAAGGAAAGGACAATCGAGGGTGGATAATCTCTTGGAGCAGATCTCCGATCCGGGCGATATACAAGGGTTGAAGTCGGATCAATTAATACAACTGGCGGACGAGAGCAGAGCGTATCTGATAGAAACCCTTTCAGGGACAGGTGGTCACCTGGCTTCCAATTTGGGCGTGGTAGAACTCACGATTGCGCTTCATTATGTTTTCAGTTCCCCAAAGGATAAAATCATATGGGATGTCGGGCATCAGTCCTATACACATAAATTGATTACGGGAAGAAGAGAGCGGTTTAATACGCTCAGAACGCTGGGCGGTATCTCCGGCTTCCCGAAAACACAGGAAAGTGAACATGATGTTTTCAATACGGGGCATAGCAGCACTTCAATATCCGCCGCTCTTGGATTCGCAAAAGCAAGGGATCTGAAAAAAGAGAATTACTCGGTAATCTCCGTAATCGGTGATGGGGCGCTCACAGGAGGGATGTCTTTCGAGGCGCTCAACGACGCCGGAAGATCGCTCAATAATCTGATTGTGGTCTTAAACGACAATGAATTTTCCATAAGCAAAAATGTAGGAGGTCTTTCAAGACATTTATCGCAAATAAGATCGGAGCCTGCCTATTTTAAGATGAAGGAAGTTTTGGAAAAGGCTTTTTCCAGGATACCCGGTATTGGCACGAGCCTTGTCGAAGGATTGGACAGAATCAAGAGTTCGGTTAAATACCTAATTATGCAGCGAACATTGTTTGAAGATCTTGGCTTCCGATATTTCGGCCCCATAGACGGCCATGATATTAACGAACTTATCCGTATATTTTCAAAAGCCAGATTCATAAAAGGGCCGATATTGATACACGTTCATACGAAAAAAGGAAAAGGATATAAACCTGCGGAGGAAAATCCCGACGCCTTTCACTGCGTATCCTCTTTTGAAATCCAAACAGGTAAAATTCATAATCATAAAGACGACAATTTTTCGGATGTTTTCGGAAAAGAAATATTAAGGCTTGCCGAAGAAAAAAACGAGCTTATAGCGATTACCGCCGCCATGCGGGACGGCACGGGACTTGTGGAATTTTCTAAAAAGTATCCGAAAAGATTTTTTGATGTGGGGATTGCCGAGCAGCATGCCGTGACCTTTGCCGCGGGTATGGCCAAAGGCGGGCTGATCCCTGTTTTTTCGGTATATTCTTCGTTTTTGCAGCGGGCGTATGATCAGATCATCCATGATGTCGCCATGCAAAATTTGCATGTGGTGCTGGCAATAGACAGGGCGGGTGTTACCGGCGAGGACGGAGAAACGCATCAGGGTATCTATGACCTGTCTTTTCTCACGCATATTCCCAATATGTCTATCCTTTCTCCCTGCGATTATGCGGAACTAAAAGAGATGCTCAGATACGCCGTTCTGGAGCATAACGGCCCCATCGCCATCAGATACCCCAAAGGAAACGGCGCGGCGCTATTGGCGCAAATGCGGGAGCCCGTCCGCTTCCATAAAGGGATCAAGCTTTGTACAGGGAACGACATTTCCATTATTGCGGCGGGGAAAATGGTGGAAGTTTCTCTTCAAATTGCAGCGGAGTTGAAAGGCAGAGGTATTTACGCTGATGTAATCAACGCGCGGTTTGTAAAACCTCTGGACGAGGAGTTGATTATCGACTCCGTCATGAGGACAAAAAAGGCGGTAACGATAGAGGATCACAGCATCGTTTCGGGCCTCGGAAGCGGTGTTCTGCAAATGCTGAACCGGCATGGACTTAAGCCCGACATAAAGCTGTTTGGTTTTCCGGATCAGTTTATCGGGCAGGGCAAACAGGATGAGCTGTTTAAGCTGTATCAGCTCGATCCGGATTCCTTGATCCGGGAAATCACAGCGTTTTTAGGAAAAAACAAGTAGATTATCATAGCAAGGATTGTGGTCATGAAGATGTGATATACATCATGTCAGGCTTGGAGAGAGGAGGTTTGTCATGTCGGATTCAAACATTACAAAGCTGGCCCTTGCCAATTCCTTAAAGGGACTGATGGCTAAGAAAGCCTTCAGCAAGATCTGCGTGAGCGATATTGTAAATGATTGTGGGCTGACAAGGCAAGCCTTCTATTATCATTTTAAGGATAAATACGACCTCATGAACTGGATTTATTATACGGAGACCGCCCGTTTTATGAGCTCTTACGATACGGTCGAGCATTGGACGGACGGTCTGAAGGATTTGTGCAATTATATGCGGCAAAACAAGACGTTCTATATGAAAGCGCTTAACACAACCGGACAAAACTCCTTTCAGGAATATCTGCATAATTACATCCGCGATATTTCGGTTGCCGTCATAGAGAACATCAAAGGCACGGAATTTGAAGAGGAAAAATGGGGATTTATCGCTGAATTTATTTCCACCGCTTTTGTCGGCATGATTGTGCGATGGGCCAATAATGGTATGAAAGAGGAGCCAACGGAATTTATTGCGCAGATACGATCTCTATTTGACGGAAGCATTCTTTATGAGCTGGAAAGCCAAAGCGAAAAGACCTCCGCGGAAAATCCGATAAAATAGGAATGAACGCTATAAACACACAGCGCTTTTCATTCTATGGTGTCCGAGTTTTTAACGGTGCGCGCTGCTTTTAATATATTCCCGGCCGAAATTGGAGCGAATGATATGAAAAACATCATCAATTATGCAATAGAAGAAAACAAACCTTTTATAAACATGGAATTTGGCGGGGTTGACAGCCTGATTTTATCCAAACTGGCCTATCTGAATTTTGACGGTTTCGCTTCCGGCCTGTCCGATGCTGCGACGCCGATGAGCATAAAAGAAATAGCGGATATGGATAACACAGACGCGCTGTTTCATAATACATGGGACAGTAAAAACAACCAGCGCCTGTTCTTTGCGCTTGCGGGCAGTTCAAGGTTTCGTGACATGAAAGTGATTTTCTATGTCAATAAAACAGATCCCGAGACTGAAAAGCAGTTTTCAGCCGTTACGTTTTTGCTGGATGACGGTTCGGCTTATATCGCTTATCGCGGAACCGATTCATCCTTTGTCGGATGGAAAGAGGACTTTAATATGGCCTTTATCAGCCCCGTTCCGTCGCAGGAAGAAGGGGTTTCCTATCTGAATGCCGTCGCGGACAGAATTTCATACCCCTTAAAAATTGGTGGACACTCAAAAGGAGGAAATATCGCGGTCTATTCCTCCATAAAATGCCACCCAACCGCACAGGAAAGGATCACGCAGATTTTTAGTCATGACGGGCCTGGATTCAGGGATGAGGTTTTTCTGAGCAATGAATATGGGGTTATACAAGATCGAATTCATAAGACCCTGCCGCAGTCATCCGTCATCGGGATGCTTTTGCAACATCAGGAAAATTATTCCGTAGTAAAAAGCAACCGCGTCTGGCTCATGCAGCACGATCCTTTTTCGTGGCTTGTTGACGGCAATGATTTTCAATACGTGCAGTCGATGAAAAAAAGTGCGCTCTATATGAACGGGACGTTGAACCAATGGGTCAACTCCTTTGACGACGAGAAACGGGAGCTGTTTGTGAATACCCTTTTTCAGATTATCCAGGCAACAAACGCTACCACATTTTATGACCTGACAGGAGATTGGCCCCGAAAAGCCGCTGCCGTGCTGGATGCGATTAAAGATATCGATGTTGAGACGAAAGCGTTTGTTTTTCAAACCATAAAGGCGCTGTTTGTTTTGGCTGTAAAAAATATACGGGAGATAAGATCGGAGAATTTGCAATAAGCCTGAGAACCGAAAACAAGCTCTTTTATTTTAAGATATACAGCCAGTCTTTCTATCTCCTTGCGCGAAGTGCGCTCATGCTGTAAAACGCGCTGAAAAATTCATTCTTTGTTAGTCCAAGGCAGTTTTCCCATAAAAAACATTACTGTGCCAATTGCCAAAATTATTAGAGATATGAACTGAGATGTTGACAGGATTGCTATGCTGCCTCTGTAATCGTTTCTAAAGAATTCTATTATGAATCTTCCCACACTATAAAGAACGAGGTATAAAGCCCCGACCTTCCCCCTTTTTCGGCCTTTTCGTGCATATACTAACAACACGACAGCAATCAGGAAGTCCCCCGCACTTGAAAACAACTGAGTTGGTATAAGCTTAACGCCGTTGGGTGCAATAGGCGAGTTGTGAAATGCGATACCAATAGCGGTATCTGTTTCACGTCCATAACAGCATCCGGCAAGAAAACAGCCAATTCGTCCAAACCCCTGTGCCAGTGCTACGGATGGCGCTGTCAAATCAAAGTATTGTAAAAAACTAAATCTTTTGAGTTTACAATATATCATTGCCGCTAATATGCCGCCAATGATACCCCCATATAGTACAAAACCGCTTCCGGATAAAATGCGCATAGGCTCATTGAGAAACACATTTATTTCGACTATACAATAAAGCAATTTTGCGCCAATAAATCCGAATACAAGGGATACCATTCCTAAACTATACACGAAATCCGCATCAAGGCCCTTTTTTTTCGCCCGTTTCCCCGCTATTACCAAGGCGCATAAGATGCCTATCCCTATCATTAGCCCATAGCCGTGTATTGATATGAAACCTATTTTGAATATTTCATTATACATGCGATTATAGCCTCCTTAATGCGGATATTGCCCGAAAAAATGTATTTTGTCGTTATCATAAAGATGCCTCACGATCACTACGGCAACAGGCAAAACAAAAAGGCCGATAAATCCGAAGACTTTTAATCCGACATACATGCATATCAGCATGACAAGGGGATGCAGCCCGATTTTCTTTCCTATCAGCTTAGGCTCCAATATATTGCGGACTACGGTTATGATAAGGTATAGCGCTGCGAGTCCGAAAGCAAACGGCATGTTGCCTTTTATCAGTTCAATAATGATCCACGGAATGACAACGCCGCCCGTGCCAAGCACGGGCAGTAGGTCGATGACAGCGATCAGCGCGGCCACGGTGATCGCCCCGTCCACCCTCAAGAGAGAGAGCCCCAAAGCAAGCTCGGCAAATGTTATGGATATTAAAATTGCATAAGCCTGTACGTATTTTAAACCGATGCCGGTGGCAAATTTTTTTATTTCAACTAATAGATTCCGATTTTTGACCGGAAACAGCCCTGCGATATACCCTGTAATTTTACTGTAATCCATAGCAAAAAACAGGGATGAAATGACTGCGAAGATAATTGATAAGAACAGGCCGGGCATGAAAGATACCGCAGATGATATGAATTCAATCGCTTTTGAGGAAATATTAGAAACGACCGACCCCACGGATTGCGATAATGAAACCGCCATATCCTTAATTGCCTGAACCATCAGGGGATCGAGCCTCTCTATGAGTTTTTCCGCGTTTTCAAAGAGCTCATAGATCGCGGGTTCGATATTCGTCGAATACATTTCCGGAAGCTGGACGATTCCATCTTTCAGCGCCATGATCAGCCTTACGCCGATCCAGGACAGGGAAAAGCCTGCCGCGCCATAGAACAGCAGAATCAGGATAACGGCGACAACTTTTTTATGGATATGCCATTTTTCGGACACAGAATTGATTACCGGCTTTAACAGTAAAGCCGCTATAAAGCCAATAATAAAAGGCATAAGCAAACCAAGCACATATTTTATTGCAATATACCCAATGGCGATGATTAAGGCAAAATAAATGACGTTGATAATAAAGTTCTTTCTTTTTTCCACTATCATAATATTAACTTCCTTGTTGAACATGATTTAAGAACTTGTACAGGGCTGCATGCCTTGAAGCATTTCAAGAAGCGAGTTCTCAAAGGCGTATTTCACCTTCTTGAATACACAGCAGGCATTCCCCGCCGAGCTTATCACCATGTATCCGCAACCGGACAGGATTTTCCCGCTGACATGGCGCATATCGCTTAACCATTCAAGCGTTATCAACGGCTGACCCTTTTCCCCTCTTTCGGAGCATGCGAAAGCATACAAAGCATCCTGGCACAAAGAGGAAACGCCGGCATCGGCAATATACATGCCGAACAGAATGCCAAGAGCAATTGCGGAGCGGATGTATTCCGGCGCGGTCACTTTTTCCATGTTATCCTCGTTATAGGTTAAATGAAAACCATACAGACAGCGGTTTTGTTTTAATATCCTGAAGGCGTTTACACAGCTTTCGCTTTTTAGATCCCCGTCCAACGCCTGTACGCAAACCACGGCATTATGGATTCCCCGCAGGGAAGCGGCGGTTTGATCCGTAATCAGAGCGGAAGGCGCTTTGAATACAAACAGGCATTCGTCAAACTGCTTTACGATTCCACACAGATCGGCAATATCGTTTGCCTCATGAAGACAGAAGATATAGCTGTAAATACCCAGCTCCTGCCCTTCGCGTATGAGCTTCTCTATTTGATGAAAAAAATCAGGGTGGGATTCAGAAATATCGAAAACCAATAGCCACGGAAACGGACGATCCATTGCCTCCTGCCGTTTCCGTAGTTTATTTGCTCCATAGGTCAGGCTGTTGTACCCCAGGTTCAGCCCTACTTTTTTGATCGTATCGTTGTCAACGTCGGCTATCATTCTGGCGGCCAGCGCGTTGTAGGGATTTTGCGGATTGGATATGACCTTTTTGGCGGTATTGAAAAACCATTTCTGATTTTCACTTGTTGAAAAAAGAAGACCTAAATCGATCAGGTTTCTTATGCTTCGCCTTGTATTGCTTTTCATATCTTCCATCGCTTTACTGACAGCAATATTGATTGTCTGCCTTATCAGCCTATGCTGTAGTTCCAACATGAGTAGCTCCCTCCTTATAAGATACTTCCGTTCTTATATTTTTTATATTACCCTGAAATAGCGATGTACTCTATTGACAGAAATCTGCATGTGTAAAGTTTCTTTACACATGCTTTTTCTGTCTAATTACTCAAAATTTGCAATATGGTAGACTTCATTTAAGATAAACTTTGATCGGAGGTTATATTATGAACAACATTATCGGTTCCACAGGGTTGAAACTGGCGTATGCCTATTTGAATTCCAATCCTGAAAAGAATGTCCCGAAGCTCATGGACTGGATGGATCGTTTTGATAAGAAGGAGACCATGAAAGGGCAGTTAAACGCAGTCCGCAAGGTCATCGAGGATAAGGACAATAACTGGTATAAGCTGATTCTCAGCATGTGGACGGATGTTGATCCTGGGGTGCGGAAGGCGTTTTTCAATAACTTCATATTAAATGAAAACTTTATCGGATTTCCTATACAGGAGGTCAACAAGGAAAAGTACGACTGTAACATACCATGGGCGATCCTGATGGACCCCACCTCAGCCTGCAACCTCCAATGTACAGGTTGCTGGGCGGCCGAATATGGGAACAAGATGTCCATGAGTTATGAGACGCTGGACAGCATCATCCGGCAGGGCAAGGAACTGGGGGTATATTTCTTTGTCTATTCCGGCGGCGAGCCGCTCGTTCGCAAAAAAGACATCATCCGTCTCTGCGAAAAACACAGTGACTGTGAGTTCCTTGCCTTTACAAATGGTACCTTAATCGATGAGGAGTTCGCAGACGAAATGCTGCGCGTAAAGAATTTTGTACCTGCAATAAGTATTGAAGGCTTTGAAGATGCAACGGATTCCCGGCGTGGCAAGGGGACTTTTCAGGCAGTCATCCGTGCCATGGAGCTCCTCAAGCGTAAAAAGCTTGTCTTTGGCGCTTCCCTTTGTTATACGAGCCATAATACAGAGGTAATCGGCAGTGAAGAGTTTTTCGACTACATGATCGGGAAAGGCGCGAAGTTTGCGTGGTTCTTTACCTATATGCCGGTAAGTGTCGATGCTGCTCCCGAGTTGATGGTAACCGCAGATCAACGGGAATTCATGTATCGGCAGATTCGCAAATTCCGGACAACAAAGCCGCTGTTTACTATGGACTTTTGGAACGACGGCGAATATGCCGGGGGCTGTATTGCGGGCGGCCGGAGATATTTGCATATCAACGCGGGCGGCGACATCGAGCCATGCGCGTTCATCCATTACGCGGACTCCAATATCCATCAAAAAACCTTGCTTGATGCATTGCAATCTCCGCTGTTCATGCAATACCACAAGAATCAGCCCTTCAATGAGAACCATCTGCGTCCCTGCCCCCTGCTCGACAATCCAGAGCGTATTGTTGACATGATCGAAGCATCCGGCGCAAAATCCACAGATATGATAAAGCCGGAGGATGTCCGTGATTTAAGCGCAAAATGTGACCACGCCGCCGAAAATTGGGCCGTGACGGCGGAAAGGCTATGGGCAGAGTCGCACGGTTGTGACCATTGTTCTGACTGCGGCATCAAAGCGCGGCAGGCGGTTTGACGGAAACCACGGGTTTCCTTCAGACCGAAAGATCCAATCCGGCGTGCCGCCCGCCGATAAAGTGGCAGCCGCGGCGCATGTCCGAAAAGCCCCACGCTCCGGCCGGGGCCTTTGTTTGGATTTGTGCGCCGCAGAGCAAGGAGCTTATATGATAAAAGATTATGTTATTTTTACCGATGCCGCGTCAGACCTCCCGGCAGAGCTCATTGACGCTCATCATATTTCCGTTATTCCCATGTATTTTGAAATGGAAGGCAAAAGCTATCAGCATTACCCTGACGGCAGAGAGCTTGGATATTCCAAATTCTATGAAATGCTCCGCTCGGGGAAAATGGCTAAAACATCGCAGATCAACAGCTCGGATTTTGGGGATTATTTCGAGCCTGTATTGAAAAGCGGGCTGGATATTCTCTACATAGCCTTTTCATCGGGCTTAAGCGGCACGTATCAATCTTCGGTAATAGCCGCAAAAGAATTGATGGAAAAGTATCCTGAGCGAAAGGTGTACTGCGTGGACTCGCGTTGTGCCAGCGCAGGAGAGGGTATGCTTGTATACCACGCCGCGCTTAAAAAACAGGAAGGATTGAACATAGACGAGCTGAATGATTGGGTGCTTCAAAACCACAATCACCTGTGCCATTGGTTTACGGTAAACGACCTCAATCATTTGAAGCGCGGGGGCAGACTGAGTGCCGCATCCGCCGTAGTAGGTACTATGCTTTCGGTAAAACCGATTCTTCATGTTGATAAGGAAGGCGGTCTTGTCCTACGCGAAAAAACACGTGGACGCCGAAAATCGCTTGAATCGCTTGTCGCCCATATGGAGGAATCCTGTGTTAAGCCGAAGGAGCAGACAATCTTCATCGGCCACGGAGACAGCTTCAACGACGCGGTAATCCTTTCAATTATGGTAAAGCAGAGGTTTGCTGTTAAGGATGTAATTATCAGCAATGTCGGGCCGATCATTGGCACCCATACCGGGCCTGATATGATCGGACTGTTTTTCTTTGGCAGCGGGAAATAATCGGTAAATGAAAGAAGAGAAAATCGTATGAACTGGCTTAAAAAATTGATGGCCGGGCGATACGGATGCGATCAGCTTTCAATGTTGCTGCTCGTATTATCTTTTCCGCTGATTGTGGCAGCCGAATTTAGCGGCCGGATACAAATAACGTATTTAAGCTTTGCTCCATTGGGGGTGTGCATTTACAGAACGCTGTCAAAACAGATAGAAAAGCGCAGGCTTGAAAACTATAAATTTATGATGTTGTTAAGCCCTGTGTATTCTTACTTTAATGAAAAACGCAGAGATTTTAAAGACTTTCAGAACTATAAATATTTTAGATGCCCGAATTGCAAACAAAAGCTGCGCGTGCCAAGAGGAAAAGGAAAAGTCGCCATCACCTGTTTTAAATGCCATACGGAGTTTACAAAGAAAACATGATTTTTACTGTCCCTAAGATCGAATGTGTTTGCTGAAGGTGAGATTTTGTGACCTTATCGCAGGAGCAGCGTATGTATTTTAATGAGTGCATAAAAGATATTCTCAATTGCGAACAGGTTTTGCAGCTTGACCGCTATAAGCGGCATGGTAATACAACCTGCTTCAGACACAGTGTGGCGGTCGCATATTACAGTTACCTGCTTTGCAGCCGGTTGGGAAAGGGCTTCAATTGCAGAAGCGTCATCAGAGGCGCGCTGCTGCATGATTTTTTCCCTTACGACCATGGATTGCACGGACTTTCGTATTCCAAAGCGGTGCTTGAAAATGCGGAGAGCTATTTTTGGCTCAATATAGTCGAGCGGGACATTATTCAAACGCACAGGTGGCCGTTGGCAGTCAGACTTCCAAAATATAAGGAAACATTGGTGTCTGCATGGTAGACAAATGCTGCTGTGTTGTAGAAACATTCCATTTGTTTTTTTATGGAGACAAGTTCAAAAGTAAATAGACCCAATGAAATAAATTATTGAGGTGGCGTTGTTTGATTTTTTTATCACAGTATTTTTTGTGGCTGATTACCTATAGCTTTTTGGGATGGGCTTATGAATCCGCCATTTGTTCCATAGATGAACGCAGACTTGTGAATCGAGGATTTTTGAATGGCCCGATCTGTCCGGTATATGGTTTTGGGGCTTTGGCTTCCATATTTGTTTTGGATCAGAGAACGGACAATGTCATTATTCTGTTTTTTGCCGGCATGATTTTAACCTGTACGGTCGAATATATTACAGCCGTGTTGCTTGAAACGCTGTTTCATGCGAAATGGTGGGATTATTCCAACCATCGCGTCAACTTTCAGGGCCGGGTCAGCCTGCTGGGGGCGGTGGTTTTCGGCATCCTGTCGGTGCTGCTGATAAAGTATATTCATCCCTTTGTCGGCGGTCTTACAAATCAGTTGCCCGATTGGACGCTGGTTTCTGCCGCCGTTATCATTTTTCTTGTCGTCATGCTTGATTTATATATCACGGTGCGGCACTTGCTTCATCTCAACGGCAGGCTGGCGGAAATCCAGTCTGCCCTTGATCGTTTCATAGATCAATACACAAAACGCGCGGGAGACTTGAAAAACGCTCTGTTTGACAAGTTTGAAGAGAGCGAGTTTTATAACGAGCGAATCAAAAAGCTGATCAATGTAGGCAGATTCCAGGACACCAGGCTTGTCCGCGCCTTTCCGAAATTGAAGTCTTTAAGGTATAACGATGCGTGGCAAAAACTGAGAAGCATAGTGTTGACTACGGATAAAAAGGATTGATCCTGCCTGGTGGATTATTTAAAGGAGAGCGGTTGCCATGCCCATTGCTGTAAAGCTCGAAAGCCTATTATCGCAAAAAAATATTCCCTTTTCTGTGTTTGCGGAAAAGGCCGGCGTTACAAAATATAATCTTTCAACCCTGAAATCAAATAGGGCCAAACTGATTCGTTTTTCTTCTTTGGATAGAATTTGTAAAACTTTGAATTGTCAGCCCGGAGACATATTGGAATATATACCTGATGAAGAGAAAGTTGAGGTAAGCGAAAAAAACCGATCAAAAGAGGTGTAACGAACATGATTAAAATAACCGCGGACAGCACCTGTGACCTCTCTCCCGAGATTTTAATCGATAGGGGCATTACGTTGATGCCACTTTGCATTCTTGTGGATGACAAAGCATTTCGGGACGGCGTGGACATCACGCCTGCGGACATATTCAGATATGTGGACGAGGAAGGAAAAACATGCAAGACCGCAGCCGTGAATGTTTATGAATATGAGCATTTCTTTGCAGAGTTTTCACCGAAAAACGAGGCGGTCATTCATATCTGCATCGGCTCGGATTTTTCCTCCTGTTATCAGAGTGCGGTTCAGGCGGCACAGAGTTTTAAGAATGTTCATGTGGTTGACTCGCGCAACCTCTCCAGCGGAAGCGGGCATATCGTTTATGACGCCGCATCAATGGCAAAGGATGGTCTGGAGCCGGAGGAGATTTGCAGCAGGCTGGAGGCAACGATTCCTAAAGTGGACGCAAGCTTTGTGATTGACCGTCTGGATTATTTGCATAAGGGTGGGCGCTGTTCAGGGCTTGAAGCCATCGGAGCAAGATTGCTTCAGATAAAGCCATGCATTGAAGTCGTTGACGGAAAAATGAAAGTCGGGAAAAAATACAGGGGAAATTTTGAACGCTGTCTTGAACACTATGTAAAAGACAGGCTGTATATCAAACAAGACATCGACTATAGCAGGGTGTTTATCACACATCCCATGTGTTCCGCGCAGACCGTTGCAAAAATAAGAGAGGTTATTTGTCAATATGCCCAATTTGACGAGGTCATTGAAACCCGAACGGGATGCACGGTTGCGAACCATTGCGGACCCAATACGCTCGGCATTCTATTTAAACGCAGGAGCAGAAAGGAAAGCCATGCCGCATATTGATGTTTCAAAAACCAGATATCTGTTTGATGGAATTACAGGGGATTTGATCCCCAATGAGATTGCACAGGCCATTCGTTCTTTCCTGGCCGTGGAAAACACATATTTGTCGGTCGCCCGTGAAATTGCCACCCGGCTTGAAAACTTGAATGATGCGCTTAAAGTCACTATGGATCGGAATCCGATCCAGCAGATTAAAACAAGGGTCAAAACACCCAAAAGTATTATGGATAAGCTGCTCAGGAAAGACCACGAAATCAGCGTTGAATCGGCAAAGGAGCATCTGGACGACATCGCCGGCATTCGTGTTGTCTGCTCCTATATTGATGATATCTACCTGATCGCCAACCTGCTGACCGCTCAGAGCGATATTGAGCTTATCCGCCGCTCCGATTATATTCAAAACCCCAAGCCAAATGGCTACCGCAGTCTGCACCTCGTTGTGACCGTTCCTATATTTTTATCGAATACGACCGAGCGTGTAAAGGCCGAGATCCAAATCCGAACCATCGCTATGGATTATTGGGCGACGCTGGAGCATGAAATGGTTTATAAGATGGGTGACAAAAAGACAGACGCAATCGTAAAAGAATTAAAAGACAATGCGGATGTGATTGCACAAACGGATGTGCGGATGCAAAAGCTGCACGATATGGTTTCTTCTCCGCCAAAGTTGATTCCATTATGAAAAGATGTGTAGATGATTGAATAGAGATTTTGTTAAACTCGTCGAGTGATAGCAAAATACAGTTGTTGGAAAGGAGGTCTTCCCATGAGGAAAAGTATTTTAATCATTGATGATGACCTAAAAATTTGTCGCCTTATTAAAAACAATCTTGAAAATGAATTAACTGATGTTCATTATGAACTCTCCTACCAGAATGGATTGGACAACTTTATGAAACATCAATACTGTCTTGTCATCATGGATTTTCTACTTTTAGAAACAGCTGATTTAACCATGTTAAAAATAATGCGACATTCAAAACCGGTTCCCATATTGATCCTTTCCGCGAACGCCAGTACTGCAGATAAAGTAAGAGCATTAAAAAGCGGAGCCGATGATGTTCTCTCTAAGCCATTTGAAGTAGAGGAGTGCGTTGCACGTGCAGAAGCTCTCATTAGGCGATACATAGAGCTTCGTAATGATGCTGATAATATATATACCTTAGTGTTTGGGTTAGAGCTCCTTATTGATCCCCAATACCGCATTGTTGTACTCAAGGGGCAGCGGCTGGAACTGACAAAAAAAGAATTTGACATACTATATTTGTTTGCGCGACATCCCCTCCAAGTGCTGACAAGGGTACAGATATATGACCAAATATGGGATTCCGAATCGGTTTTTAACCCTGATGATACTGTCCGTTTTCATATTCAAGGCCTTCGTAAAAAGTTGGGCGCAATAGATGAAGCGTCATATTTTGAAACTGTCTGGGGGGTTGGATATCGCTTCAATCCCCGTGTTGGAAGGATAAACTAATTTCTTGTTCTTTCTCTGATGATATAGCTCTTTGTTAGGGTGGGGCCTTCAAGTAGGGTCATCATGAACCGCAGGTCGGGTCAGCAAAAAGTTGCACTATCCCCTTGGCGGAAGGGTATATTTTTTCGCTCGTCCGCGCTATCACATTTTTTTAACCAGATAAAGATTGGAGCTGTTGCTTCCGTTCTCACGGTAGCGCGGCTCCTTTTTCAAGAAGCCGCGCTGTGTTAAATCACGAATCGCACGTTTGACCGTGCTGCGGGACAAGCCGAGGTCGGCGGCAATCGTATTGATCCCCGGCCAGCACTCGCCGGTACGGTTCGACCTGTCCTTGAGATACATATATATGGCTTTTGCCCTGTGAGGAAGTTCCTCGGTATAGATAGTATCAAAATAACTCATATAATCAGCCTCCTATGTCCGAATTTGGCGACGCTGGGAGGCACCACCATCAGCCTCCGGCGCCGGGGTATGGGATATACCGCCTTTAACCGCATCCTCGGGCGGCTCCGCTTCTTCTTCGCATACGCAGGCGATGTGGCGGCGGATGATGCTCTGTTCCAGCTCTGTTTTGTCAGCGTAGGCCACCTTGCGTTGTGCTTTTTCAGGGACAGAGTACGGCTCCCCGAAGGTGATACCCCAATCGAGGAAAAGCCGTAGACGGGTCTGCATGGGATGTGTACCGGTCTTCATGACCACAAACCAGCCTTTTGGCATGCTCTTGAGTTCGTCCGGTGTAAGCAGCGGCCGCTCCATCATCTGGAGGGATTGGCTCGGATCGTTTTTGCCCCGGCTGATGCTGCCGCTCATGACTGTGCGGCTGCCGAGGGCTTTGGATAACACCTCTGCGGTCTGGCTTTGAGGCGCGAAACCTCCGAAGATGGTATCCTGGCAGTTATCAATGATGATCTCCGAGCCTTCTTTACCATAGTTCTTTTGAAGCTGACTAAAGCTCTGGATGATCGGTACCATCATGAGGCGGCGAGAGCGGGAGGCGCTGAAAATAAGCTCCAGCGACTCAATGGGCGGGATCGTGCCCAGCTCGTCGCAGTAAAACACCACACGGTTTTTGAGCTTGCCGCCCTGCTCGTCGGCCACCGAGAGGATTTCTCTGTAAAACTGCTGGATCATGAGGCTGACCATGAAATACTTGGTCAGATCTTCTTCGGGCAGCACAATGAAGACGGCGGTCTTTTCGTTGCAGAACCGCTCCGCGTCGACCGCCGAGTCAAAGCAGAGTATCTGCTCCATCTCGCTGTCGATGAAAGCATTGAGGCGGGAGAGCACGGTGGACATGACCGACGCCATCGCCTGCTCCGCGGAGTTGAGCGCGGCGCCGGCGAACCAGCGCGCCTTGTGATCGGGCGGGAGCTTATCCATCAGAAGCTGGAACTGATTCTTGCCTTTGATCCGGCTCGGGGCCAGGAGATCCTGCACCATCTTGAACACGCTGATGATGTGGCGGCGCTCTCGCGGATCGTCCTCGGTGGGCGGCAGATATTCGGCAAGGAGCAGGATCACGGAGGTCAGCAACCCCTCGGCAGCGTCATAAAAAAAGGCGTTCTGACCGAACGCCGCACTGTTGCCGGAGGAATTGATGATCGTCTTACTGATTATTTTGGCGTATTTCTCTGCCTTTGCCTTTGCCGCAAGGTTATTTTCATCCTTGCGGTAGATATCCATATAACGGTTGACAAGATGTAGCATATTATTGCCGTCGCTCCTTGTGGGGTTGCGGAGATCAATCACTGCGATATTGTATCCGTAGTAGTCACGGGCGATGCCGCCATAGTTGCGATAAAGATCCCCCTTGGTATCGGTGCAGAGAAAGCTCATTTTCGTCGCGCAGGCATATTCGAGGTTCGGATATAAGAAGAACGCCGTCTTGCCAACACCGGACGCGCCGATCATGAGCGTATGGACGTCGTCGGTGTCCACCAACGCCGTGACCTCGTTCTTTCGGCCGGTGCTGCCGAGGATGATGCCCTGGGCTTCCGGACGATTCTTGCCCTTGCGCCACGCCTCCGGCTCGAACGGGATATGCTTATAGGTCTTTTTGATTTCCCCCTTTGAAGCAAATCGGGCGGTACCGTGCTGGCCATCGCCGACCGTTTTTGATTTGATTCCGTTAAGGGTATAGTAATGTGCCAAAAGGGAGAGCCCGCCGAGTACGACGAACATGATTACACCTGCAGAAATAAGGGTAATTATTTGTGATCCCTGCATATGATTGCCTCCTTCTTTTTTCAAATTGACATTAAAAAAGTGAGAACCGGCAGGTTCCCACTTTTTTATATTGATGTGATATTAAATTATAAACTGCCGATTGCAGCCATTTGAGATCGATCTATTTGCCTAACAATAATGCTTCAGACTAAATTTTCAGGGTTTTCCGTCATAGCGTTGACTGTGGTATAAACTACATGCAGTTGATGCAAAGAGCAGATATTCAGTTTTCGTATGATTTTTTGTAGCAATTCCTGGCCGTCCAGCCTTTCCGGGAAGAATACCGTATCCACTGACATATTCAATGTTATGGCGATCTTAAAAAGAAGGTCAACGGACGGCTTTCTGCTCCCGGCTTCGACCTGCTTGATGTGAACAGAAGCCACGTTTATCATCTCCGCCAGTTTCTCCTGCGTTAGTTTGTTGTCTATACGGGCAGCCTTGATTGCCGCCCCAAGTTCTTTTCCGTCTAATATCATATTCTTTCAGCCTCCCTTATAGTTATCTTAAAGAATACAGAATGACTTGAAAATCAGCGCAAAGAATACTATAATGGATGCACAGAGAATACTTTGCTGATAAACAGGGCAAGAGCCGTATTTTCTGTGATTCAAAAGACGACATGCACCTTTTTGAGAATAAAGTTATGTGTGCTTCTTGCATAGATAAAATCAAAGCTGTTAACCTGGAGGACGAATCTATTGATTAACATTGCCATATGCGACGACATGCCTATATTGCGCGAGGTCCTGGCTGAAATGATACATACTTACGAAGCGGAAAAGAACATAAAATTTAATCTGTGCGAATTTGGCAGTGGCGAAGAGCTTCTTGAAACATTCGACCGGGACAAGAAATACTTTGATGTTTTCTTTTTGGATAACCGCATGAAAAAACTGACCGGAGTTGATATCGCCCTGCATGTCAGGCAATACGATCGGGATTGCCATATTGTGTTTGTTACAGCGTCTGATACGCAATATGCATTTATGTCAGCTGCTCCCTTGAAAATATTGCGTAAGCCGGCGCAAAAGGAGGATGTCTATAAAATATTGGACTTCGTTTCAGCATGCGCAAGCGAAAATGGATGAAAGCAGATTTCTGTTAAGAAAGGATATCGGGTGATCGAGTGGCAGGAAAACCGATGAGCAGCGAATTCGTTTTCAAAGAAAATGAATCTCTTTTTCAGGATGTTTTTTTTTATTCGTTTGCAGGGCAGATTTTAGTGGATGAACACCTGAATATTGTATTTGCAAACAACCGAATGTTTGAGTATTTCAGATCAAAGCCATATGACATTATAGGACTGCCGTTCGGCCGCGCCTTTTTTTGCAGGGAACTCCGGAATAATAGTTCCGGCTGCGGCAAAGGCAAAAACTGCTTTAACTGCGGTATCTTAAATGCGATGGAGGAAATCCGGCGAAACAATATCCCGATTGAAAACTATGTGAGCCAATACTGTTTTCATTGGAATAATCATTATCGAAAAAAATGGTTCCAGTTAAACGGAAATCCAATTACATATTGCAACAGACGATTCTTTGCGCTCTCTTTCGCGGATGTCACCGAATTAAAGCAGCGGGAAATACAGTTGAGGAAAAGGCTCTTGCTTGACTTGCCTACAAAAACGATGAATAAATTCAGTTTGATGGAAGCTGTGCAGAATCTGCTGGAATCAAACGGGGGGTGCTACCGATTCACCATCGCCTTGATTGATTTTGATAGTTTTAAGGAAATAAACAGCCGATACGGCCACATAACCGGGGATGAAATATTGAAAGTTTTTGCGGATATTTCGAGAAGATATATCCGCAAAAGCGATCTTTTAGGCCGTTTCGGTGGTGAAGAATTCGTCTTTGTTTTTAATGAAACGGATGAGCGGCAGGCAACACAAATACTGAAACGAATTCATGAGGCGCTTGAGAGCTATTATTCCGAGGCCCTGGACATGCCGATCACGTTCAGCTCGGGCATCCTTTATGTTGACAATGTGAGTTATGCTTTGTCCTCATGCTCCAAGCTCATCGACGATGTCGATCGTCTGATGTATCAGGCAAAGAATGACGGAAGAGGCAGAGCCGTGAGCAGCATGGGAAAAACGCTGTTTGCTAAAGGTTCATGAATGCACCTGCCTCAAGGCAGGTGCATTCATATCTTTAACCTTCTTATTGCATCTCCATCCCGGCGATTTGACCTGCCTCATGTTTCCCCTGCATGACCATACCGGTCTGCTTCTGTTCCTGCTTTTGCGTGTCCGCTTCGAGGCGCACCAACACTTTGGCGCAGTCGAGGGCAACATCCAGATACGCCTCCGCGAGAGCTTCTTTCTGTTCACGGCTGCGGATGCCCTCCGCAGACCCCCGCGCCAGAACGCTCTGGAGCTTCATGGCAAGCTCGTCCGTGCGGTTTATGAGCTTGCTCCGATTTTGATACGGTTTGAAGCGGCTTTGCAGGACGGCGCACATATGATCAGTTGAGGTGATGTCCCCCATCTGCCGATACTCCCGTACTACAAAGGATAAAGAAAGCACCGCCATCTGCTCCATGCAGTCGGCGGCTTTTTCAAAGCGTCCCCAATGAAGATGGCTTCTGTATTGAGTCAGCAGCCCGGAGAACTGCCGTTCCGGATGCTCCGGTTTCGCTTCGCCCGACAGCACGGTGAGCCTTTTACAAATATCGGCACAGGCCGTGAGCTGCGGATGTTCCTCCGCGGGCTGGGGAGAAAGGCCATGCTTTGCTTTGAGATCCTCGTTCCAGTCCTTGTTTTGCGGCCGGAGGACGGAGGCGTTCACATAGCCCTTGTTCCGCAGAATATCGGAGAGCCTTCCCGTGGCTTCGATGCCCGCTTCGTCATGGTCAAGGCATAGCGCGATGCTCCGCAGCTTCGGATGCAGCTCCAGCATCTTCAGCATGGCGTGTTCCGGCGTACCGCATAAGGCAACATAACTGCTTTCACGCCAGTCAGCGGGATAGAGCGAGATAAAAGACAGCAGGTCTATCGGCGCCTCAAACACATAGAGCCGGTCGCTGGCACCCACATAGTGGAAGCTGTATGCTGGATCGCAGCCTTCCACATTGCCGCGATAGCTTTTGCCCTCGGTATAGAGCCCTCGTTTGTGGGCATGACGGGCAACGCCGTGTTCGTCAAATCCGACGAACACGGCGTTGTGGTATTCTTTCTTACCATCCTTCGAGAGCTCGCAGCTTTCATAAATTAACTTGTCGTGCGCGAAGGCTGAAAGCACCTCGCGGTCGATAAGCCGCTTCTGCAGCAGATAAGCATATACTTTCCGCATATCCGAATGAGCCGGAGGCAGCACAAATGGCTTTTGCACTGCCTCCGGCTTTTCTCTTGCCGGTGCGTACACTTCGCCGCGCTCTCCGCCAAGAAGCCGCGTGACGGCTTCAGGAAACGAGAGGTCATAAAAACGCTGGACGAAATCGATGGCGAGGCCGCCCTCGCCGGTGGCGTGATCGTACCATTGGTTATCCCGCACGGTGATGCTGTGATCCGAATCAAGGCGTTTATCCCTGCCGGACGGTATGAGCTTCTCGCCTTGCCGCCGAAGGAACTCGGCCAGATCGACAGAGTTGGCGCGGAGTTTCTGATCGTCGGTGAAATGAATGTACTGTGTGATTCTGAACACCTCCACTCTTATATCGTCTTAGTAGCTTATCCCCAAAGCCTTCAATGCATCACCCAGCAGAATCAGTACGCTTGGTACCTCTACCTTGTTTATCTGGAGAATCGCCAGCGTCAGTGCTGTTATAAATACTATGCTAAATGCAGCGATACCACTTTTAGCGTGCTGCCGTATTAAGGGTATCAGATCTATTAATGCAATCAGGGTAAAGCCTGTCAATATCAATACCATGCACTAAACCTCCTGCTCCTTGGCCATTTCTTTAGATGTCTTGGGCAGCTTTCGCAGTTTGGCAATACAAAAGGTTAAAAGTGGAATCAGAATCTCAAACGGAGTCCAAAGAAAGGGGGTTATTTCTTGAGCGGACGCGGCATGTTCTACCAGAGAGGGGTACAGTGTGAGTCCGTAGGCAATTATCAGTGCGCCTGCCGCCAATGCGAGCTGCGGATATGCCTTCGCTTTGAAAAGCTGCGCAGTTGCGAGCACCGATACATAATACAGAAAGGTAACCTTGAAAAACAGCAGCATAACGAGAATGACAGCAAATATAATTTCCATACGGCTCAATGCCATTCCCAGATTGACCAGACGCAGCATTACCAGGGTTGGGAGCGTGAACATGTCCAGCAAGTTCCCTAACACCCCGATATTCAGCAGCAATACGACCAGAATTGTAATTCCGCCGAGTCCAAACCCCAAGAACAGATACTTCGTGGTATCGCGGCGCGATAGTTTTACGTAGGGATGGATCATCAAAAACGTTACCAGTTCTCCGATCGGTATTGTGGCGATAATATGAATGCCTTGAACATATTTCCCGACCGGCTGGTCGAACATTGGCAGGAAATTCTCAAGCTTAATTTGGTTAAACATGAGTGTGGCACCGATGCCAAATAAAATAAACGTAATAACCGCAAACAGAGTGCTATATTTTGTAACCAGTTTAATGCCATTACGAACCGCAAAGGCGGAGACCAGTACGCATATGAGAATCAACACCACGTTTGGAGTCTCCGGCAAGATAGTCAGCTTTGTGAAATTTCCGAGATCCGTCAGGTTGAGCGAAGCCAGCGTGAAAAAAAACCATATATAGGCTATCCCGATGATTTTACCTATAACCGGACCGTACACCTCAGACAGAATCTGCAGTAGATTCTGTTCCGGGAACATAACCATCAGAGTCCGGTACAACCATATAAGAGGCAGGCAGAGCGCAGCGCCGAACAATAGCACAAGCCACGAATCCTGAAGCGTAACGGCTGAAATAAAGGTGGTCAACAGCGCTGAGGCTTGAATGAAGCAAGCCACCGAAAACATGAATTGAGTGCCCGAAATCAATCCTTTATCAATCCTCACGACTTGCTTCCCTCCATTTCCAGAGATTTTACGATTTGACCCGTTGCTGGTATATGCACCTTAACCTGAACGTCCAGTTCGATATCCGGAAAGAGTTCGTTCCAACGGTTTTTTAATTCTTTCCATTCTTTTGGATATTCACGGTGTACCGACGTTCCGATCCCATAGATATCCGCGTTCAATGTCTGTGTGGTCTCAAATGTGTCAGTGATTTTCCGCCGGATTTCACTTTGCGCCAGGTCAACGAGATAGGGCATTAGATCCTTGGACGTCATTCCATTGAAACCGCGCAGTTCATCGATATTGAGCGTAGCGTCCACAGTCAGCGTGACCCGGACGCCACCGTCCGGCAGAAGAGTTACGTCTCTCTTTGTATCCAGATTGATGATTTGAAACACCGCTCTGCCCAAGTCGCAGTCTGCCACGACCCCGCACTGCTTAACGTCTCCCATTGCCCATATATAGCCCATTACTTCGTCGTTGTTTAAGCGCCCGATCATTTTCCCGTCTCTGAACACTGCAAAGCCGTCAATCTTTATTTTCTGTTTATTGTCCTCATCCACTACTGCGACAATAGGCGCTACGGGTGAGGTCGTTCCGTCCCGCAGCCGGGATGCAAAATCCAGCATACGAATTCTATAATACGGCGATACAGCGTATAGGTCCTGCATTTCGCGCGCCAGGAATATACCGGAGATTTTTTCCTGATCCAGCTTTGCGGAAAGCACATCCTCGGCACGACCATCGGCAATCATCATAAGAACCTCCATACGCGCCTCCTGATCGCGCAGGAACAGGTCAATGTGGTCCTTGATGCCCTGTTCGGCCAGCGCCGATCCCAGCAACAGCACCTGATTGTGCTGCAGGAGCAAGGTGCGGCTGCTGTCCCGGTTAAATTCCATCAGCCCTTCCATCATTGTATAAGCGGTGGTTTTTAACTGAATGGTGGAATCTTGCTGAGAATTCGATTTATCTGAATTTGAGACATTTGACTTGGGCTTGCCGATTTGCAAGGAAATATCCAACTGCTCGGGATCGTTTGCTTTGTCCAGTGCGATGCCTGTGACGATAAAAAGTTTATCCAGTTCATGGTTATCCCAACAGCCTGATAAAAGTAGAATAAGCACCGAGAGCAGCATAACAGCGGCAACCAGCTTTAACCGTTGTTTATTCATGCCCCTCTCCACCTCCCGAATCGTCCTCATCCTGATGTGCGTAAGGCCTAAGGGGCGGAATAAAGAAACGGCGACGTGTTACGTCGCCGCGCGCGATATCCCTTGGCCGTCTGACCATGGACCAAAGCGGCATCCGCACCACCGAGTCCTGTAGATTGCTCGTCCAGGCGAAGCCATCAAAATAAGGTACGCCGAATGATGTCAGTGATCCGAGATGGAGCAGTACAGCCAGAAACCCCATTGACACACCGTAAAAGCCCACAAATGCGGCCAACACCATCATGATTACCCGCAGCAAGGATGCCGAATCGTTCTGATTGGGTACCAGAAAGCTGGCTACCGCCGTGATTGCCACGAGGATCACCATAGGTGCGCCGACCAGGCCGGCCGATACGGCCGCATCTCCCATAATCAAAGCCCCTACAATGCTGATTGCCTGTCCGACCGGGCGCGGCAGCCGGATTCCAGCCTCACGCAGAATTTCAAAGGCAAATAACATAATAAATACTTCTAAAAAAACCGGAAAGGGGGTTCCTTCACGTGCATTAGCGATGGTAAAAAGCAGTGTCGTGGGGATCAGCTCCTGATGAAAGGCAGTCAGTGCGATGTATATGGCTGGCGCGAATACCGTGATAAAATAGCCAAAGAAACGTGTTATCCGCATCATGCTGGCGTACAGCGGACGCGTATAATAATCCTCGGTTGTCTGGAAGCTTTCAATAAACAACATCGGGACCGTCAGAACAAACGGTGTGCCGTCTACTACGACGGCAATACGGCCTTCAAGTAATCGGCCTGCCACCACGTCGGGCTTTTCACTGTACCCAACAGTGGCAAACGGAGAAAAGGGTGCGTCTTCAATGTATTCCTCGATGTAGCCTGATTCCAGGATTGAGTCTACATCCAGATGGTCTATACGATGTTTTACTGTTTCCACCACTTTGGGGTCTGCCACACCGCTTAGGTACATCAGGCATATATCGGTCCGGGTTTTCCGCCCAACGGTCATATTGGCTACACAAAGTTGCCCACTCTTAATCTTGCGCCGGATCAGTGCCGTGTTTGTGCGTAGATTTTCGGTAAATCCCTCGCGCGGGCCGCGTACCACTGTCTCGGATTGGGGCTCGGTAACGCTACGCTTGTCCCAGCCCTTTGTACTGATGACAAGTCCGACTGCACAGCCATCCAGAAGAACCGCCGTATCTCCTGCAAGGCATCCCGAGGCGAGTTCCGACAACAACGAAGCTTCCTTGACGTCGCCGGCACACAATACCACCTGAGCAAGTACATCAGCCAGCTCCTGTGCGTCCGGGAGCGTTTTGCCGTTAGGCCGCCAGTTCATTATTGGACGTAGGATTGCATTGGTCAAAGTGGGGTTATCCACCAGACCGTCAATAAATGCTAATGTGCCTGTGAATTTTCCGTCTGGCCCGAATCGGAATGGATGTACTTTTAAATCGCTGCTGCCGCTGAGTATTTCTTTCAGGCAGTCCAGGTTATTAGAGAGCTGTTTTTGTATTTTGGGTTCTTGTTTCGGCGTGCTATTATGATTTTCAGCGGAATCATCGCGTACAGAATGCCTGCGGTTATTTAAAAAACGCAATTTGCGAATGATAAATCCCAGAAACAATAAGGCCAAATCCTTTCTTGGATTATTTTTCTATTATTATTGCCAATTGTTCCTCGAATATACCTCATTTTAAGAATCTGTCGCAGGTGCAAGGAATGTACTACACTTTTCTGAACACCTCCAGTCTTACATTGTCATTGTCATGCCCGGTGTCTGCTCCTGCTCATGATCGTCCGCCTTATGCCCCTGGGCGATCTTCTTGGTTTTGAGTTTTCGCAGGAGCTTGCGGTCGAGCTGTATCCCTGCGCCGCGTTTCCCGGCCGGCGTGTTGTCGGCAAAGATCCGGCTCATGTGGTGAAGCATACGGGTGGCGGCGAGAAACACAGAAGGGTTGCGAAACCGGTCAAGATTGTCAAGGAAAAACTGCGCATACTGATTCCCCTGTGCCGCCGAGAGTGTCAGCCAGCGCACGGCGGACTCCATGTTCCTCGACACATCCCTGCCCATGAGATACAGCTTGCCAAGGGTATATTGCGCGTACTGGTTTCCTTGTTCCGCGGCGTCATGCAGATACCGCAGCGCCGCTTCCACATCTTTTGGCGCGTCTTCGCCGGCGAGATAAATCTTGCCGAGCCGGTACTGTGCGAATTGGTTGCCCCGAGAGGCAGACCGCTTCAGGTATTCCACTCCCGTGGCTGTGTCCTTCGGGATATCCTCGCCTTTGAGGTAGAGGACGCCGAGGGCGTATTCGGCAAACTGATTCTTCTTGTCCGCGGCAAAGTTCAGCCAATGAAGAGCCTCGCTCACATCCTTGAGAACACCCTCGCCGCCCAGGTAGAGCTTGCCGAGCCGGTATGCCGCATACTCATTGCCTTGTTCCGCGGATAACCGGAAGAACCGCGCGGCCTCTGCGATGTTTTGGGGGACATGCCGCCCCTCCTGGCAGAGCTTGCCGAGAAAATATGCGGCGTAGGGATTTTCGGCTTCCACCGCCTGCTTGAGAAAGGCAAGGGCCTTTTCCACTTCATCCGGGGTGGGGTTTGGTTCGGTGAGGATGAGCTTGGCAAGCTGGTAACAGGCAAAGGGGTTTCCGACGCCGGCCGATTTCTCCAGCATTTCTTTCGCCAGCGTGACATTCTTCTCCGTGCCTACGCCGTTTAGGAGCATCCAGCCGAGCCGGTACTGGATCTTATCATCGTGGCTCTGTTCCTCTAAGGAAACAAAACCGTGAAAGGCATCTCGGAAATGTCTTTCCGACTCCGCGCTGTTTTTGACGCAGCCGATACCGTCCCGCAGCATCTTGCCCAGCTCAAAGCTGGCATACGGAAAGTCTTGTGCTGCCGCGCGCGCATAGAGCCTGAACGCATAACCCTGATCCTGCTCCACTCCCTTGCCATGATAGTACAGGCCGCCAAGAGAGTATTCGGCGTATTTGTATCCCTCGTCGGCCGACAGGGTGAGCCAGTCTGCCGCATGCAAATAATCCTGCTCCGTGCCAAGCCCCGCGGCGTACATCTTACCGATGCGATATTCGGTATATTTCCACGGCCTTTTTTCCTGCGCCGCGTGGAACCCGGCAAGGGCTTCCGCATACCATCGCTGGGCTTCCTCCGCGTCGGCCTCGCGGCCGAGGCCGTCCGCGCTCATACGGCCGAGGTCGTACATGGCGAGGGGGTTGTCGTTTTCCGCCTCCGACAGAAACAGTGCGCGGGCTTCAGAAAAATCCCGCGGGATTCCGGCATCCTCATCCCCAAACAGATATTTTTTCGCCAGCTTGTAGTCCTCTGTCCACCAGGAAGCGGAAGAACCACGGCCTCGAGAGGAGCCTTGCCTCCGAGTCTGTTCTCTGGAGTCGTACTCCGGCTCGGAGGTTTCATCTTCCGGCAGAGGGTTATCGGGCGGCGTATCGTCCTCGGACTCCGGCTCCGGCAATACCGTGTCCACGGATGCCGGTTCCTCAAAGGTCATGGTTCTGTCGCTGATGAGCAGAGCTTCCTTGATAACCATGTTGCGGATCGATTTGAATTCCTTTTGCTTTGAGAGCGGAAGCATCTCAGGCAGTTCGTCACGGTAGGTGTTAAGCACTTCGTTTCGCATCTCATACCACAGCCGGTAGGCTTCTGCGACGCGGCTGTCCTTTGCCAGCTCGTCCACGATCTCATCCACCACGGATTTAAGCGGGGCTTTAAGATAGCCGTACTGCTTTTTTCCTGAGTGATATTGCAGACGGTCGGCGAGGTACGCCGTGAGCTGCTCGATCTTCTCGTTGTACAGGATACCGTTTTGCATCTGGCGGACGAGGCGCTCCATGACTTCGCGCGCTTCCATGCCGAGCGCGTCACGACGTTTGGTCTGCTCGGCGTAGACGGTGTTTAGATCCTGCCTGAATATCTGTCGCGCCAGACCAGACTTCATCTGAGCGATGCCCTGCCGGGTGAGAAATCCCTCCCGCGGGTCGATGGAATAACAGATCATGTGGATGTGCGGATGGTGCGACTCGTTATGAAAAGCAGCGTACCATCGGAAGTGGTCTGGAGAAATTTTCAGGCTGTCTGCGATCTCGGCCGACTTTGCCATGAGCAGATCCCGCCAGTTTTCGGCATTATCAAAACCGATCCGCGCGCCATCCTCGCGTCGCAGGGAGATGATCGGTGTCCACACATTGCCGGCGTGCTGCGCTACCTCGTCAGCGATATTTGAGAGGACAAGCGGATCGTCGCCGGCCCAGAACAGTCCATGTGTGCCGAGCTTCTGAACGCGGGGACGGTTTGCGATATAGTCCACATAGTTTTCCCGCTTGGCAAGCTGTTCAAAGTTGAGTTCCAGCGCAATGCCGATGAAGTCCGAAGCGTTTTCTACGGTTGGCGCGGCGAGATAATCCTCGTACTCGAAGAGGGACTTGGTATCCGGAAAATCACGGACGATCTGTTCCAGCAAATCCCTTTGTTTGGGGGTGGCGGGAAGCAGGCGGCGGCTGTCAGGTATCCGCTCCACACCCTCGCGGGTTGCGATGTACTTGACGAGATAGGAAAGATGCGCCGCCGCCTTGCCTCCCTTGAGGTAGGGACACTTCAGTATGAGTCGTGGCATGGTTTACTCCGCGATGCCTTTCTGGAAGTCTACCGCGTCATCGAAAGAGATCTTGCCATTGGTGCGCTTCACCTCTGCGACGCACCGTCCGCGGAGTGCGCGCAGATCCGCTTCGCTGATCTCCAGTCCCGACGCCAGCACGTTCATCATCATCGCTTCCTCAACCGCCAGCTTGAACAGCAGGGAGGCGAAGCGGTTCGACTCGTCGCGCAGGACGCCCCGCAGCACGGAAACGAGCGCCTTGGAAAGAAAGGCCGTGGTGTCCTCGCTGTTCAGATGCCCGATATAATAGCGGAGTGCTTTCTCTGTAAATTCGCTTCGGCTCTGGCAGTTATCCAGCTCGGTCAGCGCGTCGATCCGATGCACCAGCTCCGGCTTCAGCCAAATGGTGTATTTCCTCTTGATATCCTCGAACATTTTTATATCCTCCTGTCGTAATTTGGTCATAGACCGCGCTTAAAAGAGCGTGAAAGTCCTTTACACGTCTGCTTTTTTCAAAAATACCAGCGTTGGTCAGGTTGGAAAAGCCGGAAACCGACTGCGGTTCTGAAACCCCGAAAAAGCCCCGCACTGCGGGGCTTTGTGGCTCGGAGCGGAGGCTTCACGCCTCCGCTCCTTTATCCTGCACTCTTTTCGACAGGGGGGTTCACCTCTCCGCAACGGCGTGTCAAAGCTGTGGGCCGGCTGTTTATCTTACCCTTACCGATAAAACCGCTCACAGGGCGGTACAGGCGGCGACGGATGCGAAGATTCGCTATTCCATGGTCTGCATCGGTGAGCTTTGCTCATGCGTCAGCTCCTTGCCGTCGATATGGTCAAGGAAGATTTCCCACCGATCTTTCATTGATCGGTAGTCGCTGCGGTATGCGTGATAAGCCGCGATGCTGACGTCTTTCATCGCAAAAGTCTTCCAGCCGTCTAAGCGATGGACGCCGGAAAATTCCTGCTTATCAAAGTCGATATCAAACGCGCCGACGATATTTTTACTGTTATCAAGCAATTCACCAATGCGTTCATCAAATCGCTGAGCATCAATGGGGATCGCATCGTCGAAGATAGCGGCGAAGCTTTCAGGCTGCTTTTCAAACTCGGCTCGAAGATACCTTCGCATCTGCCATGCGGTCTGCATGATTTCCATACCATAGTCGGACTCGAAGTGACACTCGGAGCCGTTCTCCGTAATATGGTACACCGAAAAATGGCGCATCTCCTGGGTCAGCCGTTCGGCCGCAAGGCGATCGGCCTCGATCTTATTATTGATTTCCGTGCGTTCCTGCTCGGGTACGGTCTGCCGGTAAAATTCCAAGAGCCGCGCCTGCATGACCGTTTCGGTATCCGTTCCGTGTTCCGAAAGGATGCGCTCCAGCGCTTCGAGTTGATACTGGTTTAGCCATAGCTCTATAGATCTGTCGCCCATATAAATCCTCCTTGTTTTTTAAAGCTGCAGGTCCATGCCGAAAGCCTGTTTGTCGCCCTGCAAAGATTCAAAAGGGCCGATCTCACAGATACGGTCCATTTCAGCAATGAACACTTTTTCGTTGAGGTAGGTCTGAGTGCTGCTTTTCTTTCGAAGAGCGCCGGCATATGCGGCGACGACGCCGTCCAGCGGACCGTGCATGGTTACCGGCCCATCATCTTCCCACTCCGTAAAACTAAAATGATTATTGTCATAGTCAAGAATGATCTGGCGGTCGTCGGTATTCCACTCTGGAAATTGCCGAAGCAGTTCCGAATACTTCTCCGGCTCTAGCGGCTGAAACAACCGCAAATGCGGGCTGGGACAAATCGGAAGCATGCTTTTTGAGTACAACACCAGACGTTCCGCGTTGCCGGTGCGAATGGACGGCACTCTGTCTTTTGCGGTGTGAACTTGTCTGAGCAGGGAGAGAAGTTGCAGCAGACTTCCAACATTCTCCGTCTGATAGTACGAGGCCTTTTCATTTGAAGTAATGGCATATATACTGCGCGGCATTTTGATTCCCCCTTTTGTATGCGCGTTTTGTTATCTTCCTGTTCTTTGATTTCCTCACCTTCTAATTTCGCGGCGCGAATATCAGAGAAAAGAAACAGATTCAGATTCCCATCATACCAACTCCAAGTTGAACCATCAGGGTATACTTTCCTTCTCTTGGTGTAGCGGAGGCGGTGAAGTATACCCACTTGGTTACAAATCCTCCAGCGCATTGATCAGGCTGTTCGGGAGATCGCTCAGTTGAACCTCCTGTTCCGGCTGCGGCGGCTGGGGCAGACGAAGCGTTCTCAGCTCGTCCCTGATCACCCGGCGCACCGTTTGCTCCACAGACTCTGCCTGATTTGCCATCAAAATGCTGGAAACCACAAAATCGGTGCGCTGCCGAATACCCTGTCTGGAGACCAATGCCTCGGCTTCTCGGTGCCGCGGATCGTCCATGTTAAACGAAAGATAGTATCGTTTTCTCATAAGATCACCCCAGCAGGAGCTTGTATCCGTCAGCGTTGGCGAAACGGTTCAGCACCTCTACCGTGTTGAGGTCGCCTTCGTACAGCTGGAGTTCCAGCAGTTCGGCACCGCCGCCCGAGAATACCGTGGGGAGCCGAAGGTCCAGGCCGCGTTCCCGCAAGGCGTTAAACAGCTCTTTGCAGTAAACCTCGACGGCCTGCTCCACCGTCGTCTGGATCAGCACGCTATCGGTATGCTGTATGTGTCCCCGAATGGCGTCGGTGACGAGCTCGTCCGACAGGAGAATATCTCTTTTTCTGAGTGCGTCCTGAATACGGCTGTAGAGGGTGATGGTTCCCATGCGAAGGCTGGCGCAGCTTGACCGCTCCAGCCGGAAATTATGGACGGTGAGAATATCCACGGTGTACCCGCCGATATCCACCAGAGTGATGCTCTGGTATTCTTTCAGCCGGGGGTAATACCGGCACAGCGCCGCGTGCCCCTGGGCGAACACTTTGCAGTCCACGATCCGGCAGCGATAGGGAATCCCCTCAAACTGAAACGAAATGTTATCCCGCAGGAAATATCTGCGGAACGCATCCTTTTGCACTCCATAGCTGTCAACGGGCAGCCCCACGCCGAGGATGATCTCCGCATTGGCGGTACCGGCTTTTTTTATTGCCTCTGCGATAGCCGGCAGTGTCAACAGGAAGGTATCCTGCTCTTTGGTCTTGTCCTGTTGGAAACGCAGACGGCGTTCCCCAATGGCGTAATAATTGCCCTCGTAGTAGAGCTGCAACTCCGGCGTGATGAATTCCTGATCGCTGACCGTATAACCGGAGGCGTAGAGCATTCCCTCCGAGGATTTGGTGTTGTAGTTTCCGTTGTCCACACCGAGTTTGATCATGGCATCGGCCTCCTTGTTCTTTTTCTGTAGATCCTCATTATGGTTGTTCCTCCTAATCTGTGAGATAGCTGATATACGGTATCTCCAGCCATGCCGTCCAGTTGCGGTCTGCAAGCTGGGTTTTAACCACGCCGTACTTGGTACCCATCGCCTCGATCACCTCGCCGTTCCCGATATAGACGCCGATATGACCGCTGTGCCATACGGCAAGTCCGGGGGTATCCGGCATGGTAGAGATATCGCCTTTTACAGTGGCGTTTTCGTACATGGAATCCGCACCGATGTCGGGCATCCCGTTTGTTCCGTAGTCAATGGTGAGGGTTTCGGGATCTAACCAACCGTAACCCTTGATGAGTCCGACGCAGTCGGTCGTTCTGCCGTCCAGCCAATTTTCCCGGATGAAGTCCTCGTAGTTTCCCACGCCGTCAGGGTATTGCTCCAGCTTAGACGCAAAGAGCGAATCCGTGAGGACGGAGCCGTAGGTGCCCCAAACATATCCCCATCCGGATTCCCACGCATGAATTGCATATGTCACCAGATCCTGATTATTTTTTTCTGTCAGATTGACAAACGCGGAAACGTCCAGCTCAATGCCCCGGTCGCCGCCGCGTTCATAGCTGCCGGAGAACGTATCGCCGCCGCTGCTCGTCCGCCCATAGATTGCATCGGCGTTCTTCCTGTCAGCATCGGTGATCTCCACGCCCATGGCTGCCGAGATGTTGGCGTAAACCGTATCCAGCGAGGCGATAGGTATGGCTATCGTATAGGTATCCTCATGCTCCACTCCGTCCTCATCCGTCCAGGTGTTCGTGCGGGTTTCATAAGTGACGAAGCAATCTACAAACCTTGAGATACCGACTTGAGAGGGGTTTTCGGCGCCGAAAAACAGAGCATAAAAAACAGCCTTGACCCGCTGAGAGTCAAGGCCGTTGCCGTTTTCGGTTTGTGCGCTGATGGCTGCGATGTCACTGTCGATGATTGCGAAGCTTTCTTGCATATCCTCAATGTGCTGCCGGTATCCTTCCGGAACGGTTCCGGCGATCATACCGCCGTAGTAGCAGAGATCCACGGCGGCGTTATTGTGGTTGGCGCCGCCCGACATGAATCCGCAGATGAAGACGATGATTAAAATAACGGGCGACAGGATGGCGGCGATGATCCAGCCTACCGCCTTTCGCGTTTTCTCATTGGAAAGGATAGCGGCGGCCGCCTTTGCGACGGTCGCCGCGGTTATTACCGCCATTACCGCCCACCGGCCTTTCCGAACAGCCTCTCCTTGTATTCGGGCGCGTGAACGACAAGGTTGTACCGCTCGTTGCCGCACTTATACAGGCAGACACCGCGTTGGGGGAAGCGGATCAGGTTGTATTCCGATTCCTCAAGCTGTAGGCTATCCATATAAAACTGCTTGTCGATGTTGCCGGCGTTGAAAAGGAATGCGTGCGTTGGGATGGAAAACAGGGGTTTTGTCAGCTCTCTGATACCCTCGATATTGAAATCCTCAAGATTCTGACTGGCCAGAATTACCGCCGATTCCTTTTTTCGCACACGCTTCATGGCGTTCCTGATATATTCGATGGCCGTGAGGTTGGTCAAAAAGAGGTAAAGCTCATCAATGCTGGCAGCGGTGTTGCCCTCTGTGAGCAGCTTATCCGACATGAAGGATAACACGTTGAAAAGCAGAGCGTTCTTCACGTTGCGGCTGGCCTGAAGGAGTCCCTTGACGCCAAAGACCACGAAGCGGCTTGAGGTCACGTTGGTATGCCCGTTGAAGAATTTTGATTCGGCGCCGACGCACATGGAGTGCAGCCCCAGCAGGATGTCCTGCAAGAGCTCTTGTGTGTAGAGCTGGTGTTTTTCTCTGTCATAGTTTTTATACTCGTCCTCGATCAGCGCGTACAGGTCGGAGAGGATGGGATACTGTTCCGCGGACAGCTTACCGAAATCCGTGTGGTCGCCGATGTTCCATTTTTCATAAAGTTTGCCCAGCATGATTTCGATCACGTCGATGTGGCGGTCGGAAAAATCCTTGTAACAGCGGAAAAAGTCTTTTAAGAAGGAGATGTGCTGGCTGAGCTTGGTGCGCTGCCGGAAGGTCAGCGGCGCGTCTCCGTCGCCGGAGTCGCCGCCCTCGTCCCATGTTTTCGGCTCGAGCGGGTTGATCTGGTACTCACCATTCATCAGGTCCACGAAGCAGCCAAAATTTTCGGCCAGATCGACATATTCATGCTCGGGATCAAGGCAGATCACGTTCTTGCCGGATTCGAGGATGTTGCAGAGGATCAACTTCAGGAGATAGCTCTTGCCCTGACCGCTGTTGCCCAGGATGAGGATGTTGGCGTTGGTTTTGTCATCGTCGCGTTGATCAAAATCGACGATGATGTTGCTCCCGAATTTATCCCGCCCAAGATAGAAACCGTGAGCGTCCGTTTTTCCACTGTAGTTGAAGGGGTAAAGGTTGGCGACGGAGCTGGCGGGCAGAACGCGCTCAAACTGGCTGCCGAACACATTGCGCCCTGCCGGGCCGACCGCCAGAAAGCCCTCCTGTTGGCGGAGTAGAAGGCGGTCCACGTTGAGCTTCGAGCGCACCAGCTCGGTCAACACGTCGGTCTGGAGGAGCTTCAGGCTGTCCGGGTCGTGGGCGGTTAATTCAATGTAGACAGCGCAGTGCAAGAGCGGCTCACGGTTCCGGTGCATGGAGGACACCAGCGTTACCACGTCCTGTAGGTTGCTTTCCGCTGTGACGGTCTGTTGGAGGTCGGAGGTACTGCTCCTGCTCATGCGGTTTTTGTTGGCGGCGTTATGAATGATCTTTCTTTCCTCGGTTGCCGTCACCTGCCGGGTGTAGATGCGCAGGGTGATGCCGTCCTTTTCTCCGAGATGCCGCAGAATCGCCTGCTCGTCGGTGGAGGTCGGATATTCACGAAGTGCCCAAACACACCGAAATGTGTTGCCGCAGATAAAGTGGTCGGTGTTGAATTTAATTATAGAGGGCGAGATCATGTCCAAAAATTTTTGAATATGGACATCCGTTTGCACGGCGGTTTGGGTCTTTGCTTTACTTGCCATATGGTTTCTTCCTTTCTGATTTTACATTTTGACATAAAAAGCCGCCACATTTGTGACGGCGCTGGACACATTTTGGGCCAAGCATGGTATAATAAGCGCATACAAAATTTGCATTGTTTATATTTTACGAAATCAACGTATACTTACGCTATTATATCTGTCTTAAGAAAAAGAAAGGGTTCTATGACATTACAACAGCTAAAATATATTGTTACGATAGCGGAATGCGGCTCCATAAACGAGGCGGCAAAGCAGCTATTTATTTCTCAACCGAGTCTCTCAAACGCCATTAAAGAGGTAGAATTGGAAGCGAAGAGAACTCTGTTCCTGCGTACTCCGAGAGGAATGCAACTAACGGAGGAGGGAATGGAATTTCTTGGCTATGCGCGTCAGGTCTTGCAGCAGATGGATATGCTGGAGGGCAAGTATCTGAATGAACAGAACGGGAGGCAACGCTTTTCCGTTTCCACGCAGCACTATACATTTGCCGCAAACGCGTTAGTAGAAATGGTAAAGCAGTTTGGCGGAGAGGTTTATGACTTTACGCTTTACGAGGGCACAACCCATGATATCATTGAAAACGTGAAGAATCTCCGCAGTGACCTTGGTATTATCTATCTGAGTTATGCAAACGAAACCGTCATTCGAAAACTGCTGTCCGACAACGACTTGAAATTCAAACATCTTTTTACCGCAAAGCCACATGTTTTTCTGTTCAAGAACCACCCGCTGGCGAGTAAGGACATCGTTACGCTTGACGAGCTTGAGAATTACCCTTACATCACCTACAATCAGGGCATATACAATTCGTTTTATTATTCTGAGGAAATCCTGTCCACAAGAACGGTGGCAAAGCAGATACGCGTGAGCGACCGCGCCGCCGTCGTGAATTTTATTATTGGCCTGAATGCTTATACGATTTCGTCTGGAGTGTTTCCAGCCTACTTGCACGGCAATGATATCATTGCTGTACAGCTGGATGTGGACGAAAAGATAGAGATAGGTACAATTATGCACAAGGATATAATTCTAAATGAGTTAGGGCACATCTACCTTGCTGCGTTAGAAAAATACGCAGAGGATATATAGTTTCATCCTATATCGATACATACAAAACTCGTAATTTAGTATAGCGCCTTTGGGTGCTATACTATTTTTATCTTAAAAAACATGGAGGAACGCCGAATGAAAGACGAAACGAAATGCCTGCACGCAGGTTATTATCCCCAGAATGCGGAGCCGCGTGTAGTACCTATAGTACAAAGCACGACGTATGTGTACGATTCAACCGCTGATGTGGCTGCGGTATTTGATGACCCGATGAAAAGCTTAATCTATTCAAGATTCGGTAATCCTACCGTTATGGCTGTTGAGAATAAAATTGCGGAGCTTGAGGGTGGAATCGGTGCAATGTGTACCACTTCCGGTCAGGCTGCAACATTGTTATCCATACTGAATATTTGCAACTCCGGCGACAGCTTTATCAGTATGCCACATATTTACGGAGGAAGCATTAATCTCTTTTCCTTTACCTTGAAAAAACTTGGAATTGAATGCATCTATGTCGAGGGAAACGCGACAGAGGAAGAAATTAACAATGCATTTAAGCCGAATACAAAAGCTGTTTTCGGTGAAACCATTGCCAATCCCTCATTGACTGTGTTTGATATTGAGCGTTTTGCAAAAATTGCGCATAGCCATAAGGTGCCGCTGATTGTCGACAATACCTTTGCAACGCCGATTCTGTGCAAGCCCTTTATATTTGGAGCAGATATCATCATTCATTCCACTACAAAATACATGGACGGCCATGCAGTTCAGGTCGGCGGAGCTATTGTTGATAGTGGAAATTTTGATTGGACTAATGGTAATTTCCCGGATTTGACCGAGCCGGACGAGTCCTATCACGGAATATCATATACCGAAACTTATGGCAAAAAAGCATATATCGTTAAGGCGCGGATGCAGCTCATGCGTGATTTCGGCATGTACCCTGCCGCACATTCCGCGTTTTTGCTCAATCTCGGTCTTGAAACCTTAGCTGTAAGAATGAAACAATATTGCGAAAACGCGCTGATTGTTGCACGCCATCTCAAAAGTTCCGAGCAAGTAGAAGAAGTAACATATCCGGGGCTTGAGGGAGATGTTAATTATGCACTGGCACAGAAATATCTCAAAGGCGCAAGCGGTGTAATTTCGTTTGTTATTAAAGGCGGAAGAAATGCAGCTACTCGATTTATGGATTCGCTTGAGCTTGCATCCAATGAAGTCCATGTTGCCGACATCCGAACCTGTGTACTTCATCCTGCAAGTGAGACGCACCGTCAGCTAACCGACGAACAGCTTATTGCGGCAGGAATTGAAGCCGGGATGATACGCTTATCCGTTGGGCTTGAAAATGTTGATGATATTATCAGTGATTTAGAAAATGCATTTCGAAAGATTCAAAAATAGACGAGATATTATGGAGGGAGTGTTGTTATGCCTACTCCTGCACTAACTGCACTTGCTGCCTATATGTTAATCAATTCTTTCACGCCGGGACCGGGTAATATTCTAACACTGACCACCATTACAACATATGGTTGGAAAAAGGGGAAAACGCTATTTTTCGGCATCGTATGCGGATATTATTGCGTGCAGGCCATTTGCGCCGCTGCTATTTTCGGACTGAGTCATTACCTGTCACCGATGCTGACTGTACTGAAGTATTTTGGTGGGGGGTACCTCTTGTGGCTTTCAGTACATATTGCCAGAAGCAGACCGGATGAAAGAAGTGAAACTAAGGAACCTTCATTCTGGACAGGGTTCTTATTGCAGTTTGTGAATGTCAAAATATATTTTTACGGCATGACCTGCCTTACGGGATACATCGTACCGTATTATGACTCTTTTGCCGCTCTATTGGGTACGGAAATGATAATTGCAACCGTCGGTTCGCTTGCGTCCTTATCATGGGCGTGGTTCGGCATGAAAATTCAGAAAATTTATAAAAAGTACTATAAACCTATCAATATCATTCTTGCTGTTTTTTTGGTTTACTGCGCTTGGACTATGGTGTTTTAGGAAGGAAATCAAAGTTTAATCTGTTATTGAGATTATAAGCAAACTGGGAAGCTGATGTACTGCGTCAGCTTCCCAGTGCTTTTTCATCGTCTATAACTACCATGTCGGGTATTCTCGAAGCGCCCAGACGCACCGGTAGGTGTTGCCGCAGATGAAATGATCCGTATTGAATTTGACCACCGAGGGTGAAATCATGTCGAGAAACTCCTGAACATGGCTATCGTCATACGATAGTTTAGTGGGGTTTATTTTCATTGTTATCCGCTCCTTTCAAAACTTTATTAAAAATCGGCCTGATAAAAATCAGACCGATAATTTATTTTTGGTATTGTAACCAGTATTACTTTATGATATATTTTAGTAACCAGTATTACATTTAAGAGGATGATTTTATGGAACAAAACAAATGGCTTGTAATCAATTATACGCTGCCGAGAGAACCGTCAAGGGCGCGTGTGTCCATCTGGAGAAAACTGAAAAAAATCGGCGCTGTCAGTATCCAACAGTCAATGTGGATATTACCTTTAAGCGATGAAAATTACAGTTTGTTGAATGAGATTAAGAGCGAGGTTTTCCAGAATAGTGGAGAGGCGTTTGTCATGACATCCTCGGTAGATGAGGACGGTAAAAAAATTATAATTGAACAGTTAAACGCAGCCAGGGATGAGGAATACGGAGAATTGCTTGAACAATGCGAAGAATTTTTCAAGGAAATTGACAAGGAAATAGCAAGAGAGAATTTTACGTTTGCTGAGATCGAGGAAACTGAGGAAGAACTCAACAAGCTTAAACAATGGTATGAAAAAATTACTACAAGGGATTCTTTTGACGCGCCGCTTCAAGAAAAAGCCAAGTTAATGCTGTCAAAATGTGCGGAGTCCTTGAATGGTTTCTGCGACAAGGTGTATGAATTCAACGAAAAAGCGGAGGGATTGAAATGAAAAAGAAAAAGATTATATCCAATATTGTTCTGATCGGGCTTGTCAGCATGTTTGTGGACATGAGCACCGAAATGGTTTACCCGCTTGTTCCGCTCTTTTTAACAGCCACTCTCGGGGCATCTCCAGCAATCGTAGGAGTCATCGAAGGAAGCGCCGAGAGCATAGCTTCGCTTCTAAAGGTGTTCAGCGGTTATATTGGGGATGTGTACCATAACAAAAAACGCCTTGCCTTTGCAGGATATTCAGCGTCGGTGATTTATAAGATATTCCTTATTCTCGCAACCTCATGGTTTGGTGTTTTAGTGGCGAGAGTCATTGACCGTACCGGAAAGGGTATTCGAACCGCTCCGCGTGACGCACTTGTCGCACAGTCGAGTGATAAGAAAAAGCTCGGAGGTTCTTTTGGGCTACATAAGATGCTTGATATGGCGGGTTCGTCACTTGGCGCACTGGTTGCCTACATATTTGTTGCAACCAATTTTGGGTATCATAAGGCATTTCTGTTTTCCATGATTCCGGCAGTCATCGGAATCATGATCATTTTTGCAATCAGGGAAGACAAAAGTTGTGAAGTGCCCTGCGAGAAGTTGACCCTAAAAGGTTTAAAGCTGGATGGAAAGCTGAAAACATATCTCGCCGTAATATTCGTTTTCTGCCTCGGAAATTCATCAAACACATTTTTACTGCTGAAAGCACAGGAACAAGGCTTTGCAGCGTCGCAGGTCATTTTGCTTTATCTGATTTTTAATGTTTCGGCGTCTATACTCGCGATTCCGTCAGGTAAGCTGTCCGACAAATTTGGAAGGAGCAGAATCCTTGTTCCCGGATACCTGATTTACGGATTTGTATATCTTGGCTTTGCGCTTTTATCGTCAAAACCGGCAATTGTGCTGTTGTTTATTGCTTACGGCGCTTACAATGCGTTTATCAGCGGCGCGGAGCGGGCTTTTATAGCGGAAAACTCGCCAACAGGACTAAAGGGAACCGTGCTTGGCCTTTATGGCATGCTGCAGGGCATCGGCCTGCTCTTGTCATCAATCATAGCGGGCTTAATGTGGGATAATATCAACTCCAGCGCCCCGTTTTTGTTCGGCGGCATCCTTGGAGTTGCTTCCGCTGCCATCATCCAAATAATTCTTGGAAGCAAGCCGAGGAAACTGAATATTTAGTTAGAAGCCGATGAACGGTGGTTATGAATATGAAAATCAAAGAAAAAGTCAGGGACTTAAAAAGTAAGATAGCTGCTCTGTTCCTTGCATATAAGCGCAAGGACACACCGCTTGCCGCAAAGATTGTGGCGGCGCTAACAGTAGGCTATGCCTTATCGCCAATTGATATAATACCTGATTTCGTCCCGGTACTCGGTTACCTTGACGATATCATCATTCTTCCGCTTTTAATAACCTGGGCTATTAAACTTATACCGGACTATATTATGGAGGAATGTCTTGAACAGGCAAAAGGCATGTGGTCCGAAGGCAAGCCGAAAAAATGGCGTTATGCGATACCGATCATCTGCATTTGGGTCTTTATCATCGCAATTATCGTATATATAATCCTTAATTAGTTGTTACCTTGTTTGTATATGCACCCCGTTTTGCTGTCATTTCTTCGTCTATAACAAACTGGTAGGGTACTCCCGCAGGGCCCACACGCAGCGGAAGGTGTTGCCGCAAATAAAGTAATCGGTCTGAAATTTGATAATACTCGGCGCGATCATGTCGAGGAAATCCTTGATTTTGGCATCCCCGGCGGTAACCGTGCCTGTTATTTTGCTGTTTTCTCTCAATGGATTCATCCTCCTGTTATCAGCCGGTAGGAGGCATGAACGGCAGCAATCCATTGCAGCGGCCGGTACGCCTGCTTACCGGCCAAATTCAAAATAAAGAATAAAAAATGCCCGCTGTTCTATCACAGTGGGCATCGTATCGGTATGCGGTTTTATTGTGTTACAGAGATAGCTTTGGCTCCTGGTCGGAGGGTCGCAGCGTGGGGATCAGATCGGAGCAGAATGTATAAATCCGCTCCGCCTCTTTCAGTGCGGATGCCGCTTAACGCTTTTTCAGCAGCCTGTTGGCAATGGTAGCAGACAGTTTCGAGCGGCTTGGGATGTATGGTTTCAAACAGGTGCTTTGCGGTGCGCAGGTTGGTCGCGGCGATCTCATACCATTCTCTGACTTTCCGCCCTGTTCATAAAGCACGACCCCCTCTCTGGCGATACGGCGTTCCATTGTTGGCAGCACGCTCATTTCCGCGAACCGGCTTGACCGCGCGGCCAAAACATCGACCGGCATCTTCCGCTTTACGTTGCCCAGGTTCCGGTGGATTTTCCGCATCGCCTCTATTGGTCGCAGGTTGGAATCGTCCGGAAGCACCACATAAAAATCCAGATCGCTGTCTTTATGCGGCTCGCCATAAGCAAAAGAGCCGAAGAGATATATCTTTTCGCAATCCACGGTATTCATGATGGTTTCCGCAATTGCCATGATCTCAGCATCCATGCGCGTCGTCGCCTCCTTTAGCATATTATTGTATCCTGTTTTATGAGAAGAAGCAACACGCAGGCCGCTTAGTCATTTAAGATGATCCAGCGTTCCCCGTCGAAATCCTCGAACCGCTCGGTGGTCACATTCTGCTCGTAGTAAACGCCCAGCAACCGCTTGATGTCTGCTTCATTTGCCCGCCGTGCGGTAAATCCCTGATCCTTCAGGCTTTTTTCGATACGGGAGAGATACGGGAGAACATCGGACTCCTTTTCCTCCCGCAAACGGATGATAATGAAAAATTCCCGCGCCGTTGCCATCTGAACCTGCATCCGGTCCAGGTTTGCCGCGTCCTGCTGCAGCAGTTTACGGATGACAGGGTTCTGCTCAGCTTCCGTGCGCTGGCGCAGAAAGCTCTTGTTGTCCTCAAAGTTTTCCCGTGAGTTCAGGCAGAGCATCTCGATCTCCGCGATACCCTTGAGGACATTCATTAAGGCATAGATCCGCGCTCCGACGCTGGCGTCAGACAGGACGCTGATATTTGTCGGTTTGATCATAAAAAACACCAGCCTGCCGTGACCGGTCACAAGACTGTAATCGGTGATGCCGGTGATGCCTATAAGCTGGCGGGTAGAGGCTTTTTCCTTTGCCGCCTGTTTTTCTTTTCTGCTCATATAGCAAGTCCTCCATAAAAGAATGCATTTGCTTTCAGCTTCTTTGGACAAAGTTAGGCCCCGCAGGTTTTGTTTCTGCGGGGCCTTCACCCGATTTTATTCAGCGGCATCTCCATTGTTTGGGGGATTTTCGGGGGTGACGCTGCCGCCCACGCCATCCTCCGAGCTGCTTTTATCGGCAGTTCCATCAATGTCGGGATGTTCCGGCCGCGCCTCCTGTTTCTCAAACCTGTCCAATTCCTGCTCGATCAGATCGACAATAAAATCTTTCTGACTGAGCTTCGGATGCTTGGCGAGGTATGCCTTTACCCGCTGAAAGAGTTCCTCCGACACCTGAAATGCCAGGGTTCTGTTGTTACCGTTCATATCTGTTCCGCCTTTCTCATTTTGTTTTGGATTGAAGTGTTCTTCGAGTACCATTTGGATGTATTGGCTCATCGTCTGCTTCAGCAGTTCCTGCTCTGCCTTTACCTTGCCGTGCAGGTCTGCCGGTACCTGGACGGTGATTCCGCGCATTTCCGACATTTTCTTTTCTCCTTTCCTACTGTGTTTTGTAAGCCAAGTATATTGAAATGTATGGGCAATAGCTATTACCAACACTAACAATGAATGTTAAAGAAATGAAACATAATTGTGCTAATGGGAATCGGCTGCCTCCGCCTTGAGACTTCCGGTATCTCAAACTACAAATCCCGTTTTCAGGCCCTCCATTGATAAATTTGCTGGCGTCCGATGAAGAACCCGAAAGCGTATCGGATAAAATCGAGGATACTGGTATCCTCGAAGCGTATGGATAAAAAGGCGTAGAGCGCCGTTAGGACGATGGGCGGCAGGAACCGGAGCTGCGCCAGCGCAAATACAGAGATTAAAAGTCCGACGCCGATGATGCCGATGTCCCGCAGTTCCCACAGCCACAGGGTGGCTTTCGCTTTCAGGTTGTCGGGGTACATATACATTGCTGATTCCTCCTGTGTTTTATTGGTTAAGCTCCATGACGGGGCCGTTTGCCTGCTCCTGTGGATGGAGCAGTTCGATTTGACTCTCCGGAGAAGCAAGGAGTGAGTCCATGCGGTTGACGAGCATTGACATATGGTTTTGCCAGTCGTGCCAGTTCTTTTCTTCAAACCAGCCGCCCCACCGATCCCACTCATGCACTCCTTGTTTTGCTATGAGCTCCGCATTTTCTTTGGCGCATTTGAGCGTTTCGTAGATATAGTCCCTGAGCCACCGGATGGATTCCTTGGTTGCGGTGAAAGATGTCACGGTGTTAAACTTATTATCGTTTGCCGCCCATTCCTCGTTATAGTCCAGATCGCCGATGTCTTGGTCGAGGAATTTCACCGCGATTTCAGCAAATGCCATAGGGCCGGTGTGGGAATAGCCGTCAGTAACGTCAGGCACATACCCCTCATCTTTCTGCATGGCTTCAATCATTTTCCCAAGCTCCAGTTTCCCGTCCTCCGGCAGATTTCCTCTGAAAAAGTTAACCGCGTCCAATCCGTCATCCGATTCAAAAGCGGTAATTCCCCAGCATCCCATCAGTTGTTTACCTCCTTTTCAATTTTGCGTAAAAAATAAGCGACGCCCCGCAGGACAAAGTCCACGCAGGGGATCGCCACTGAGTTTCCAAGCGCCTTATACCGTGCGCTGTCCGAGGCGCCGGGTATATCCGTCCAGTGATCAGGAAAGCCCTGAAGCCTTTCGCATTCCAGCGGGGTGAGGCGCCGGATAAGTTTTTTCAGCCATGTTATGATCGGCGCGGCCACGAGGTCGGTCGCATCCTTGCCTTGATGAACAGTCTGCGTGCTGACCACTTCGTTTTTCCGAAATACGTCGCTTCGCTGCCGGCTGAACACAGCGTGCCGGTCGGCGGTATTGAGGGTATAACTGATGTCCGGCTGACACCCAATACCGTTTCCGCCGTTCTGCACTTCGCGGTCGATGATGTTTCCGGCAATGCAGAAGCTGTCCGGTTCTCCGGCTACCAGAGGTACGTTGTTTCCGCCTGTGCCGTATCGGGCCGACATGGTGGGGGCTACCTCATGGGGGCCGGTGTAGCGGCTGTCGATCCCATGATTTTCAAACAGCACGGGCTGGTTGTTACCGCTCATTCCCGCTGCGGCGGTGATCGCCGGGCAGACGCCCACGCCGATTTCCGCGCCGCCCTGCTGTGTTGCCATGATCAGCGGCTGGTGCCCTCGCTCATCTGCTCGGAGAGTCCCGCTGACACCATGGCTCAAATCGATCCGTTTGCCGCCCTGATCGTTATTCCGCATATTTAGTTATCCTCCTTTTTCTTTTGAATCCGAAGAACACCGCCGTTTTGGCGATATTCTTCGGGATAAGTATTTTTGTTACTTGAGGCAGTATAGCTGCTTGATCATTTCCGCATCCCCCTCCCACAATGTTTTTTCTGTATTGGGCGTATTGTTCGGGTTGTTGGCCTTGCTTATGGCCTCAGCCTTCATTTCCATACTGGCATATGCATAGATGCTTGTTGTTGTCATCTGGGAATGCCCGAGATATTCGGACAGAAGCGGCAACGGAACTCCAGACCGGTAAAGATGGATTGCTCTGGTGTGCCTAAACATATGTGGATGTATTTTTTCAGGCACATTCGGGTTTCCCTTTTTTGCGAGCAGTCCATATTTATGCACAACTCGGGAAACGGTATCGGGAGACATCGGATTTCTTTTCCCATGAATGACAGTATAGAAAAGATAGTCTTCCGGGCTGCTCAGTTCATCTGGATGAAAGAATTGCATATAACGCTTGAGATGATCGATCGTTTTTTCCATCAGAGGGACGGATCGGAGCTTTTCTCCCTTGCCGGTGAGATAAACGTATGGTGCTTTCTGCTTAAAAACGATGTCTTTCAACTTAATGTCAAGGATTTCCTGGCATCGAGCAGCTGTATCATACATTAGAATCATTAGCATTCCATTTCGCAATCCCCAAAAATTATGCATATCTGGCATGGACAGCAGTGTTCGCATGGCATCCTCGCTAAGAAATTCCACTTTTTTGCCGGGAACCTTTTGGATGGGAACATTGGATATCTCCATACGAATATAAACGTTGGCGATTTCCGAAACAGAGCAATATTTTGCAAATGAACGGAGTGCCATCAGCTTCTGGTTTCTCGTGGTTGATGCAGCGTTTTTACTTTCCTGAAGCCAATCAAGGTAATCAGATACATTAACTGCGTTCAATTCGTCGAGTGTAATCTGAAGAATTGGGATATTCTTCATTTCCACAAGATAATCAACAAATTGGTTCAATGTCCCTTTATAGGATTTTACCGTGTTTGGGCTCATTTTCCGCTGCCGAGGCAAGTAGACAGTTAAAAAATCGCGGGAAGATTTGAAAAACGAATCATTTTTTAGCTTCATATACTCACCTCCGGTATCAGTGAAGCAAATTTTGACGCCACTCGCGGCAATATTTCAGGAAAAAAATCCGGGATAAGGTGGATGTAATATAGTGTGTGCTGAAATTTCTCATGCCCCATATATGCGCTTAAATATGGCAGACAACTATCGAGATCGTATCCCTCCTGCATCCAGCGGAGCAACGTGCGCGTAGCAAAAGTGTGCCTGAGATCATATGGTCTTGGGTTGTTGCCGGTGAATTCAGTAATTCCCGCATTGATTAAGCACCTGTTCAACACCCGCGCAGGCCAATGTCCATCATGGCATTTGCTTGTCCGTCCATGTGAAGGGAAAAAATAAGCACTGTCTGGGACAATCAGTTTTGCTTTCTCGTCGTACCGGCGGCAAATATCCAGCATAGTGCTATCCATAATAACAACCCGATCCTTTAGCTTTTTTGATTCAGGAATGAAAATCGTGCCATCATCTAAATCTATGTTTTCACGTAAGATTGTTCTTCCTTCATAGGGACGTAACCCGCAGGCATAAAGCAGTCTAAGCAGCACCGAAGGCTCTATTGCACATAAAGGGAATTTATCATTTTCAAAACATCTGTCAGCAGTCGTAAACAAAAGCTGCAATTCCTCATGCGAGAAAATATGCGGTATATGCTTCCGGCTTGGTACTGCGCCATATTCAGTGGGTATTACAAATGCTTCTTCACCGTTCCGAAGGATATATTTTGCCAGCTCTCTGACCGAACTCATTCGCCTACTTAGGCCAGCTCTGCTCTCATTTGGCAATGAAACAGCCCAAGCCATACCCATTTCACGCGTAATTGTTGTTTCATTTTGAAATTGCCCGGCACACATGGCATCAAAATTTGCGAGGTAGCGTTCATTTTCGCAATATTTGAAACCCAGGGTATGTTTTTGCTCGAGAAAGGCTTCAATTGTTTGAGCTAAGTTACTGCGAAACTGTCTACTCATAGCTCCTCCCGCGTGGGCGCATATCCTTGCATAGGCATCGCGCAATTGCTTAATCTCTCAATATCGACAGAGAGATATCTTTTAGTTGTGTTTTTCTGTGCATGACCCAGCACCTCACTAATTGTAGACAGAGGCACATGAGCATCAAGCATTGCAACTCCCAGTCTGCGCCTGAATCCATGAAGACCTATGGCCGCTTTGGTTTCTTTATCTACTCCGGACAATGCCGCATATTTCTTGACCATAATGTATAATCCACTTATTAATTCTCCATATGGCTTTTCTGCGCTCAAAAACAAATATGGCGAATTACATTCAGGGCGTCCATGCAAAATGTAATCAGCCAGGGCATCGCCCGCATTTTTTGTTAACGGAAGGATCATCGTTTTTTGTGTTTTGCTTTGGATAAGTTGTATTTCCGAGTGGTTCCAATCGATATTGGCCAAATGCATATTTTTGATGTCAATGCTGCGTAGGCCTGTCTCATAAGCCAAGGTCATAATCGCAAAATCGCGTTTGCCAATCGGAGTGGATGTGTCCACTGCTGAAAGAATTCTGCTGGCTTCTTCGTCGGTGAATCCAAAGATTACTTTTTTATGTCGGGCAACCCCTAAAGACAAGGACATAGGAATAGCCTCACTTATTCCAAAATGAACAACCAAGTATTCTAAAAAGCGCCTGACCGATCCAAGTGCATGACTGAGGGTTTCTTGGCGTGATTTCTTGATGTATGGAATGGCATCAAGGACAATTTTGCTTGTTAGGAGGGAAACATCGCCTATGGTGTGTTCATCGAGATAATGCAAAAACAAAGTTACATTATACTTTTCCAGCTCAATTGATGCAGGCTTAAGATTCCGAGATTTCAGCGATAGTAAATATGCAGTCAGTAAACTTTGGCATATGCCAGACATGGGCTTGGCCGGGGGTTCTGGAGTATGCCGCCTTCCGACTTCAATTTGACCTTTACTGTAAAGTTCGTTGGACATGAATACAGCACGTCTCAAAGGTAACCACACTCGTCTGGAGATTAAGCCATCAGCATATTCTTTTTGTTTCAAATCCAGAAAAAGAGCCGAGTCCTCAGTAGAATAATTTTGTTCACCCCTTTCTTCATAGAACCGTTGGATTTTTGCTATTGCAGCCTGGTATGTTTCGATTGTGCTGTCCTCATAATTGCAATCGTGAAGATAGCAAATCACTCCATCAAGTATGGCTTTTAATTTTGTGGTGGACTTTTCGCCCATAATTCATCACTCCTCATTTATAATTGTTGGAATTGTTATCCCGAACAATTATAAATGAGAGAGCATAGCAATGCGAGTTGTACAAGCACTTTATAAACAATTCAAGATAAAAAGGAGGATAACTAAATATGCGGAATAATGACCATTAATCCGAGTTCGGATTAATGGTCATTAAGGCACAGGATGGACGGCACCATATTTGTTCCGCTTTCGGAAGCCTTCAGTGTTGGAGCGCATTCCTCCTGAAACCCAATGCCTCCCGCTGCCGGACCCGCTCCGGCGCAAAAGCCGGCAGTCATCACGCAGGGGTAGCCCTGCCCGGCTTGACCGCCGCCTGATGTCAGGGATGTATGCCGCTCCGGTGTGAGAAAGCAGTCGCCGTTGCCTTTACTGACAATGCCCGCCGAAAATATAAGCCCCGCAGGATTCCGGCCGCCGCCGCCATCGGCTCCGGCCAGCGTCGGCACCGTGCTTTCCGGCGTGAAGATCCGGTCCTGCTGTGTGTCCCACGGCGTGAGGCAGTTAGCGACAAACGTCTGCTGCTTCATGCCGGGCTGTGCGCCCAGCGCCCCGGCTACATCGTTCAGATCACGCACCTCGTCGCGCTGATTTGCGGCGAAGGCAACGTGGCTTATGGGTTGGGTGCAAGGCCAGCTTGTATGATCAGTGCTTCTCTTAGACCGGAAGGCAGTTCCTTTCCCCGGGCTTTCGCTCTCCGGAGTATCCCCGAACAGGCTGTCTTGGTTAAATAGTATTTCTGGTGCACATGATCCTCCAAAATCTGCGACAAGGAAGATACGACGGCGACGCTGGGCGACACCCCAGTATTGAGCGTCCAGCACTCTCCAAGCCAATGAGAATTGATTTCCCAATACGATTCCCCCAGCAGATTGCCATGACCCGGAGTCAGGTCGAGGCACATGACAGGAACAGTCTTTAATTCTGACGATTTCCTCCAAGACGGAGCGGAAATCTTCGCCTCCCGCGGAGGAGAAAGCTCCAGGGACATTTTCCCATATAAGGAATCGAGGTCGAATAAGGTGATCTGTTCTCCCACGCAATATATCTGCATTTCTCAACTCCTTTGTCACTCGCACTTGTTCCATGAATAAGCCGGAGCGTTCACCGGCAAGGCCGGCTCTGGCTCCGGCCACGGAAAGATCCTGACAAGGCGAACCGCCCGAGATGATGTCCACGGGCGGTAGTTCGGCTCCATTCAATTTTGTGATATCCCCGACATGGAGCATATCAGGGAAGTGTATCTTCGTGACTTCGATAGGAAAGGCTTCAATCTCACTTGCCCACACGGGGACGATGCCGTTATGCACTGCGGCCAGCGGGAAGCCTCCGATCCCATCGAAGAGGCTCCCCAGCGTCAACATTATTGCAACCCCGTCATACCGGGTATGCTTTGGCCGCTCTGTGGATAAGCCTCGTCAATTTCAATACGGCCGTCCTTGGCAATGCGGATTTCTTTTCCCTCCGCCTGCAGCCACGCAAGATACTCCGGCGCCGTCTTTTGCCAGATGGACTTCGGAAGCCATGCCACCGGCAAGGAAAAAGCCTGTCCCCGTAAATATTCGGTTTCCTGCTCGATGGTATATTCCAATGCTTTTTGGATCATGGGAAGCCACGGTTCGACGTCCTCGGGAAGCGTCTGCTGATAAAAGGCATCGTACAGGCGTACAGCCTCGTAATCATGCCAGCCGCCGTTCTTGTCCTCATCCTGCCAGATGAAGTCGGCGGAGGTAACGGTCACGCATTCGTCGTTGCAGTTAACCCACAAGGTACGGTTTAGGTCGGGCAGATAGAATTCCACCGAGGCCACCATGCAATGGCCTCCGGTGTTGCCGTATTCCCGGCTTCTAACCTCAAATTTATTCGGATCGAACGCGGGAATCGTATCCGGCTCCCGGAGCGATTCCAGAGATATCCGGCTATCGGAAGCGTATTTCTGAGGATATTCCATACATCTGTATTCCGTGACGGGTTGGCTGTTCAGGCACAGTCCCCTGATTTCACCGATACGGAACATGGCTTTCTGCTGAGAGGTGAAAGTGAGAAGCTGTCTGTTCTCGCTTAAAAAGCCCGCTTTTCCCGCAAGCGGGCTGTCCGGCCGCCCTTTTACCCATATCGCGTAGGTGGGATTTGGAGAGCCGAGGATCTGTTCTGCCGACACGTATCGGATCGGGATACCAAGTTGTTTTGCCCGCTCAATTTCCGCTTCCATACCGGAACTGATCCTGTTGCCGAAGACCCACATCTCATCACAGCGTTCCAACATATGATGGCCGAGCTTCAGTCCCGTTTCCCGCTCTGCCGGATTGCTGTCCTCCAGTATCTGCGGATAGAGCAGATGGGGCGCAAAAAAAGCATGCCCCTGTTCCATTACATAGCGGCACGCCCGTTTCGCAAATTCTACATTATTTTCGACATCCCCCGCGTAAGGGGACGCCACATAGATGAGCTTCATAGGCTCCTTCCTTTCTCTGCTATTTCGGCGCCACAGCCTGTACCACCGTGCGCGTGGTATTGACCGCCGCCTGAGCGGTGTAAACAGCGGACATCAGGTTCGCCCTTGTGCTGGTGTCGAGTCCAAAGGCCCCGGCGATCCGCGGCACCTCTCCGGCCGCAAGCATCAGGCCAAGCCCCAGAAGGCAGCGGTCAGGTATGACCATGAGTCCCGCCACAAGGATCGTTGCCTGTAGAAATGTGGTCAAACACAGCCCGATGATCTGTTTGCACCATTGGACGAAGCCGTCGAGATAACCGCGGGGAACGCTGAACATATACAGCGATCCGACTGAGATCTGGATCAGCAGGATGCCGCCTCTTTTCAGATTGCTGAAAAAAACTTTTATTACAGCGTATCCCATCATGATGATAATAAAGAGCATCAGGAGGGGATTCGTGACGGGATCGAGACCGCCGAAAACGCCGGAGCTTGTTGCACCTTCCAGGCTACCGGCTGCATTCAGGTTATTGATGATTCCGGTTGCGAGCGTGTCGATGCCGGAGCCGTAGCCGGTGATGCCAGAGGACAGACTGGCCTGCAGGTTGACCGCCAGCTTGAACAGCTCAATGGGTACTGTCGTAAACATGCTGACAGCCAAAAATCCCTTGAGAGCATTCAGAAGAGTATCCTTGATGCTGCCGCGTCCGGACTGATACTCAATGCCGCACTCGAAAACGGAAACCACCAGCCCTGTCACATAGAGCGCCCATGCCAGATAAGAAAAAAACAGGACGATACTTTCCACCCACGGCATATCAAACAGTTCGACGCCCATGTTGCCCATTTGGGCAAAAAAGTCGCCAAGGAACCCCACGGCTTGACCATAGAACCATTCGATGATCTGATCCATGACGTCCCCCATCAGGAAATCCCATATAAACATAGGACAAGCACCTCCTTCCATGTGAAATAGAAAAAGGCACACCGTAATTGCTCCTAACGGTGTGCCTGTATGGTATAATATTGTTTTTTCATGCGGGTATCAGCCCATCTGCTGTGTCATGCCGGCAGTCTGCTCCTGCGCAGGCTCACGAAATACCTCCAGATAATTGTCCACCGAATCGGAAAGCGTCTTGTAGTCTGCCTTGGTGGGTTGGTAAGCATACCATTCCGTTCTTTCCCCGTATGTCCAGATGTACGGAATGATCCCATCCCTGAAGTTCGGATTGCTTACCTGCTTTTTGCCGAACAAATCCCCGAAGCGGACGACCTGCAGTTGTTCATAAGGTGGGGTATTATATTCACGGAGATTGGAGAAAACGGTTTTTATAACTTATCCTTTAGTATATCCGGTAGACGTGTCGATGCTTATTGTGTTTGTATTGCCATCCCATGTGACCCCGAAATCTATGGCGGCCGCGACATCGCGCAGCTTGAAGTAGTTGTTACCCCCAGTATTATACGCCGTAAGCTTTATTGGAACGCCGTCAAGGTATACAGACGACGTGGTAAGAACCGCGCTCTTGTTTTCCTTATTGCCCGACACCACAAGTTCCCCGCCGACAGATGTATAGACTTTGCCCGCCGTTATTCTTATAGCGTCCCCGGCGCCGTCCCATGCCACCTCAAACTGTTTTTTCGTACCGCTGAGTGCCTTTGCGAGATCGCGTAGTTTGAAATAATTGCTGCCGTTTATGCTGTAAGCCTCAAAGGCTGTTTTTTGACCGTTTACCAAAATATTCGAGCCTGTTGGCAATGCAGTCAACGTATCCGCGAAAATAACCGGCGTCTCGGTAAAAAAGTCGATATCTTTTTGTGAGACAAGTACATTCCCGTTAAATACCTGCAGTTTTTCCGGACGGTTGTAATTGTATTCATCGAAAATCAGGCTAAATCTGACTTTTCCGTTTTCGTCTGAAACATTGGTTTGACCATTTATTTTTACTGTCAGCCCGCAAATTGGCTTCCCGTCTTTTCCGGTAATCGCTACATCGTATTCCCTCGTCACTCGCGCGTCCTGCCATTGCAGATGTTCCCTGAGTTCAGAGGCGATTTTCAGGCTGCCCTTGATGGTGAAATCATTTGTCATCGAATGATACGACTCGCCCCCGATGATTTCTCCGGCGTTGGTCCAGGTGCAGTTTTCAAAGCTGATCGTTCCGTAAAAATTCCGCGGGATAAACTCGACCATGTGCGAATTGGCAAGAGCGATATCTGACGTTCCACTTGGCTGTAAAAAAAGGTAATTTGAATTGGTTATGGTTACATCGGAATCGGTAATGGTAAAAGGCCACTGTCCTGTCATAACGATATCGTCCAGTTGAATATCCCGATAATGCAGGTCAGACGGCATTCCGATTCTTAAATTGTCAAACGTCGCGTTTTCCCCATTTAGATTAATAAACACCTTCCTCAGCTCCGAATCGGAAATCTTTACATGGGAATCGGGATCGGGGAAGAACAGCCAGCCTCTTTCATAGGGACCGGGTTCGAAATCGTCTTTTAAAAGAGTGGTTTTTTTCAGAACGAGGCTGTAATTTGCTTTGGGAATGACGTCATGAACGTCCCAGGACTCAAGATATGCTCCGGACTTTAAATCGCTTATGTTTAAGGCGGCATCGGCCGGTACAGTCAGTCCCAGTGCGCCGAGTGTGGAATTGACGACTTTCGTATCTCCTCCCGCGATTTGAAGGAGGCCTCCTATTTCATATACCATTTCCGAATTTACGATTGTAAGTGTTCCCTCATACATTTCCAGCAGATGAACCTCGGTGGGGGAATCGCTCATCGTCATCGTCCCATAATTTCGGATAATAACCAAAGCGCCCATTTCACCCTCGGGAGTTTCCGGAACAATTGTGGAATGATCTATTTCAAGGGTCGCGTTTTCACCGACATTAATATATACATGTATCGTCGGTATGTCTCCGCGGCCGAGCATGAACCCGGAATTTCGGATAATCAGCTTTGCATGGTCATTGATGTACACATTCCCCTGCTGCAGATACTCCTCGTTTTCAATGGTCATCACCTCCGTGCCGCTTAGTACCAGATCTCCCCTATGTGTTTTGTCCGGAATAAACCCCTGTCCAGCCTCCGGCCCGGTGGCGACGTCACCGGCCGCCGCCGCGGTGATTTTTACATCGTCGAGCAGGAAATCGGAGTTTTCGATGGTTTCAAAGGCAATGCCTCCCGAAGCGAGAAAATCCTCATCCGTATAAGCAATATACAGAACGCCGTCGATACTGACGTTAATCAAGCCTTCATATGCCTTTATTTCAATTTCGTGCCAACTGGTGTCCAGATTGAGCTTCGCAGTGTCGAGATCATAAAAATTGTCCCCGGTCTGCTTGTTCAAATACAGACTCGTGCTGTTTACTCCGATAAAATACCGGATTGCTCCGTCCGAATGAACGCTTCGCCTGTAATTGAAATGAATCGTGCCTTTAATAATTTTAAATCTTGCCGCAAATGCGTAATTGTCCCAGCCGCCTTGATTCTGCACCGCCCAGGTATGGCCGGTACCTTCCAAAACCGTATTATTCTCGATTTTTTTAAGCTGCCAGCCTTCGCTCAAATCCCAGTTTTGGCTTCCGCTTTCAAAATCGTCGTAATATTCCGCCGACGAGCCGGCGGATACGGATATGCCGCTTGCCGGGATCAGAAGAAGCAATATGAGCGATATGCAAATGAATTTCATTATGAGCCGTTGATGTTTTGAACCTGCGGAAAAGGATTTTAACAGCGTTTCCATCTTCTTTCCCCCTTCTGTTGACGTTAGTTCATTTATAATCGTATATCTTGTCTGAGTACCTTAAAATTACCTGTTAATGGCAATATTTTATCATTGTTGTATGCCTTATTCAACGCAAATAAGGATTTTTGTTTGGAGCCGGTGATGTGACCCTGACACACGACCGTCGTATCGATGACGCCCTCGGTTCTGTTGAGGAGCGGTACCTTGAGGGCCTCGTATTTATTCGCATATCCAAGGGTGATAAACTCCGCCCGGACACGGATGTGATCACCAAGTTTGCCGTAGCAGGTTCTGCCGACGAACCGTGTATTGGCAAAAACCGTGTCATGGTCAAACAGCTTTCTCAGTTCGCTTTCAAATGTGTTCATCATTTACACCTCTGTACCCTTTTTTATGAGACGCGAAAAGGCTCGCCGTATGCCTGCTCTTTTTTCCGTTGGCGGATGAGCTGATGGCATACGTTACTGCCAGGTTCATGGAGGAGCAGGAAAACGCTCTGAACGGTGTGGTCGATGAAGTCCAATTGCAGGAACTCTATAACCAGATTTCCCATCTTGCAGGCGAGTCAATGATGAAGGACCTCAATCGACGACTTAAGCAGCGATTTCTGATTGCGCCGTTGGCAGCTGTGTTTGCACAAGGGCTTACCGATGACCTGCTTTGCAGGCTCACCGCCCGTGATCATGAGACCAGCAGGCAGATGTTCCAGCTTCTCATTGACAGATTGCCCGACACTCCATAAAGCAATCAGCGGAGAGAGCAGCAGCCAGTTTGGTTGCTGCTCTTTTTTGGCCTACATCCCGAGGATTTGCCAGATGTATATCGGGGCGGTCATAGTAAATACCAGGCAGGCGAACAGGATCGCCGGAGCCGACCATTCAAATTGGCCATGTTTGCGATAATCAAAATACGCTGTGCCGAGTTTGGCAAAGAAAAACACCGCCAGTATCAGGTCTATGGCGGGAAATATGACCCGGTTAACGACTGTTTTAATCTGCTCGGACGCATCATTCCAAGTCCCCTCAATGGCTCCTGCCACGTCGCCGGTGCCGGCCGCATAAGCGACCGTGCTGAGTACACATGTCAACAGGAGCACCACACAGAGAATGGGCAGAATTCGCTTTAATTTCATGAAGATAACCACCTTTCATATATTTTTGGGCATAGAAAAGGACCGCAAAGCTCAGTGCATGCGGTCCTGATTCTTTTTCTGTTGTTTACGGCTTTACCGGTGCGATATGCCAGTCATCCCAAAGGCTTCCGCTGATAGTCACCGAATCGGTGAGGTTCATGGAAAGCATTCCGGCCGGAGTCCAGCAGTCGATAAGCCAAGTATACGGCGTATAGCTTCCGTTTGGAAACCAAATGGGAGTAAAGTGCGTCCTGCGGTTATAGGTCGAGTATTTGTTGGGCGCAAACTCGAATTTGGAACTGTATCCGGAATGTGTGCGTTCCAGCAATCGCCAGTACGTTTCGTACCGCCATTCGGGGAAATACGTCACGGCTGTCTGCGCATCCGTCACGGCCGAGGATTGGTTGGTGCTGATATTGGCGGGAACGGTCTGGTTGATTCCATATCCGCTTTTCATGGTTTTGCCGGACGCTGTCGGGTCTTTTGCATCAGGCATGACACTCATGGAAGCCGAAAGGCTGGCGGTATATGCAAGCCAGTTAAACTCCCACCATCCCTCGTCCTCCCAATAACCGGTATTTAGACCCGTAGAAATCCATACCCAATTGGAATGCCACCATGGGTGCCAAACACCCCAGGATGCCGAGGTTCTCTGCGCCTTATTGGGTACGGATGCCGCAGTGAAAGAGTTGTTGCGGTCATCGGCCAACGGATTGGGGGGATCGTTTTTTGAAAGATCCACGATCCTCGCGGTGATGGTGCCCTGACTTGCCGAGCCGCCGCCCGATACAGACACACGGATAATCATGGTCTGCGGCGTTGACGGCGTTGTCCAGCGAACCCACACCAGCTGACTGTCGCCCTGTGGATAGTACACGCCGCTGACTGTATAGGTCTGACCGCCGATTGTAAATCTCACCGTGACGGGATTATCCGGATCTGCCTGACCGCCTCTCACCGTAACCGAAGTGACAACTTCCGTATTCACCCGGTACTCATAATCGTATGTGGTGACTTCCGGTGGTTCCGGCTCCGCATCGCTAAAACGCACAATGCCAAGTCCAAGAGAGGAAATAATATCGGAGTTTGATGCGGTAGTGGTTGTAGAACCGCCCCACGCCGGATAGCCGAGATCCGGGGTTTCCAAAAACATCGCAAGGGGTAGATTTTTGTGACTGAGAGACGCCATTTTACTTCGCAGTCCGCCGTCCAGCTGTTGGTCAAAAAGGGCGGCTTCTGTAGCGGTCATGGCATACTTGATTCCACCAAAGGTCATATACGCGATAGGTTCAAGGAGCAGCCGGTATTGGCCGTTGATCAGGACATTAAAATTCATACCAACGAGGGTTGCGATGCTCCGAATGACCTGCTCATCGGTGAAATAACTCTTGATTGCGGCAATATTGCCGTTCCCGCCAGAAGAGCTGATGATTCTCGGCAGGGCTTGAGATGGATTGGCGTAATCATAATCGTTGATTTTGGGACTAAGGCTGTTTCCATTTGAGTAAGACATCTTACTTACCTTACCAAAATGGCGAATGTTTTCGGAGGGGGTGTTGTTTGTAAGGTCTATGGGTGTTGTTACGACCGCGTGGTCGCTTACCCGAATGACCGTCACCCTTACGCCCTCATCGCCAGGATTCCAGTAATCAGTATCTGAACCGTTGCCCATCCCTCCGCCGCCGCCATCAAGATTCCCGTCCCCAACACTGTCAGCGTAAGCGGTAACAGGGATTAAAAATGTCAGCAGCAAAATGAGTATCAAAAAAATACTGAGCCCACGTTTCATGAAGTTCCTCCTTCCAACGCAAAGAAGCACAGCATTTCTGCTGTGCTTCTCTTACATATTTTTATGAGTTATCAGTTCATGTCTCCGATTTTGTTGCCGTTTTCGTACATATCATCTGCTTTTGTTCCTTCGTTTGCACCGCCATCATCAACCCATCCAAAACCAGGGAACCACATCTGCCCTTTATCATTTTTATCGCCAGCCTTTGGCGTAGACGGGGCTGTGCTGTTTTCCGGTTTCGTCACCTTTTCTCCGTCTGGCTTTTGGGACGGATTGGTTTTCACATCCTGCGGCGGCTCTGAAGGCTTCGTGACCTCCGTCTGAATACTCTGCTCGGTTCCGGTTGAATCGCCGGTGTCCGTTGTTTGATCGGGAGTCACAGCCGGATCAATGGGCTGGGCGTTTACCCCCTGTGCATTGGTCTGCTCTGCGGGAGGGACGCTGGGGTTGACCGCGTCCGATACCGTGGAGGAGGGCTGAGCAGGCACCACATTGGGTTCCTCCGTTCTGAACTGCGAGGCTATCGCTATTACAAGGGCTACGCATACCACACCGAGTCCGGTGAGGACGAGCCGCTTCTTTGTTTTGTCTGTCAGTTTCATTTGGGATACCTCCTTTGTGTAAAAGATTGATGGACTCTTTCAAGGACACCATACTACAGAAATTTCCGGAAGTCTATGGCAATCGGAAAATCTCTAAAACAAGGGCATATATTTCGCCTGCACCCTGAGATTGATCCGCATCGGCGGAAGCAGCTCGCCCCCGAACCGCACGGGAACCTCCAGCCGGATCGTCGTGTCGGCAAGAAAGCCGTGAGCATTGTCCGGGCTGCCTGGGGCCAGCGGCATGTTGTCCAGATCGACCGACAGTCCGGAGAGCTTGAATTCCACCGCGTCACCGGCAGCATATTTCACATGATAGCCGCCGGAGGATTGAAGCCCCAGCAGCTCGTCCAGCCGGCCGTAGACGTCGCCGTAGTCCAGGCTTTCCTCAAAGTCATTTGCCGAGGGCATATAAGCTCCGGCGTAGCCTTCACGGACGCCGTGATACACGTTGTCGTAACTGTCGTTTACTGTCGAAATCACGGCGGATTGCACCGCGTCCCGAACACCCTGCGCAATGATGACCAGCCGGATATATTCGGATATGCCGCAAAAGATTATGACCAGCGCGAGGGTAACCGCGATGACGAGCGGAAAGGCAGTCCCTTTTTTGTCTTTCAGTATAGCACATAATTTTCCAATTGTCACTTCCAGTACACCTCGCTTTTTCCGCTCGCTCGCGCTTGGAACGTTATGGGGAAGCTCCCGAAGCCGCCGAACAGCCCGAGATCCGCCCTTGCGGTCACCGTTATGGTGAATTCCTCATTAAGCTGGATTCTTCCGGTTTTCGACCAAGTGATGTCGGGATCGAGACCGGTTTGTTCGGTGAGCACCTGTGCGCGAAGGGTCGTTTCCGTACCGACACGCCCGGCGATTTCGGCTTCCCGGCACAGCTCCGAGGCATAGGTATCCAGCTTGTTTTTGGTGACAAACACCGGCAGGACGCTCACCGCCACGGCGATGACCAGCATCACGCACAGCACCAGCACCGCCACGTCGATGTATCCCTCACCGCGGTTGCTTCTGAGGATCTTCAGCACATTTGCACCCCCTGTTCTGGAGGGAGGAAGTCCTTGTCCAGCTCGTATTCCTGCTCGGCATCCTGTTTGTCGGTAATTGACCAGAGCGCATGGGTCATGTCATCGTCATGCACCATTTCCGAGCCGTTTTCCTCGATCCACTTATCCCGAACCACTTCCAGAGGGTTCGTAAAACGCAGCAGGTATTCCATGTCCTCCGTGCTTGCGGTTTCGGGGAGCAGCTCGACCATCAGCTTTGTGGCTGCGATTTCTTCAGCCTTTTCAATGAGTTCGGTGGACTGCATGGTCAGCCATGACATGACGAATTGCGCGTAATTCCTGCCCAGCTTTTCCTCAAACGCCCGCTTTACTTCTGTGGGATTCATTTTGACACCTCCAATCTAAAACATGCTGCCGAGTGAGCCGAGAATCTCCACGGCAATGATGGCAAGATAGGTAAATAAAAAGCACATCAGCATGATAAAGGAGAACACCCGGATTCTCGGCGGGATCTTCTGTGCCTGGCCTTTCAGCCGTTGGAGTTCCAATGCTTTGAAATCGTGGGCCAGCATCTGAAAATACACGGCGCTGTCGTCGCCTCTGAGAACGCCGATCAGCCCCCTGACCACATCGGACAGCATGGGCGAGTTGAGCCTTGCCTCGAGCCGGGTGAGCGCCGCCTCATAAGAAGAGGAGCGCATGTCGGCCGTCAGCACGTCCAGCTCATGGGCAAAGGCGGGGCCGGCGTTCTTCTTATAGGCTTCGATCATCGCCAGCACGTCCCGGCTGGCCTTGAGAGTCTGCTCAATTGTGGCGACAAACCGGGGCAGTTCCATCTCGATCTGTTCCCTCTTTTCCCGAAGCTGTTCGTCGGCTCTTTTCGTTTCCTTGAAGTAGGTCAGGATTGCGAGAATGATGAGCACCGGGGAAAGCAGGGGAAGAATAACCAAGCACGGTATCGCTATCAGCAGGATGGCTCCGGCCTTGACAATGGCGTAAGCCGAATAGACCTCGGGTGTCATGCTGATGCCGGCAGCTTTCAGGATATTCGTCATGCGGCTTTGCTTGTACTCGTCCATCCGGATATACTTTGAGAGCTTTACGGTGCCGGACATCAGCCAGGTTTCCACGGTTTTTACGGCCTTTTTGTTCTGTTTGCCGACACTCAGCATTGCTTTGGCCGCGCTCATGGCCGGAAGCCTCAGCACGTCCGCCAGAATGAAGAACAGCCCCGCGGCAAGGAGGATTCCGATAAAAAACAGTTGCATCATTATCACCGTCACCTCCTGTATTCAATGGGCTTGGTCAGACGGATCACAAATGCCGTGGAGATAAAAATCGCTGCCCCGCACACCGCGAGGATGATCTGTCCCACCACGGTGTGCATCAGCGTATGGTACCAATCCCTGTTGAGGAAATACATGATCGGCACGTTGCCGACCACCATCAGGGCCATCATGATGAATTCCTTGCGCGGTTCGGATACCATATATTCGAGATCCGCGTTGACGATGCGCATGTCGCTGAGCTTTGAAACAATCGGCGTAAGGGTGGTCTTGAGACTCCGGTCATACTGGCATGAGCAGATCGCGTCGATCCATTCATGAAAGACCTCGTTCTGTATTTTCGGCTTCATGGCGTGAAGGGCTGTTTCCACATCCGGATCAATCAGCTTCGTCTGCGCCAGGAATTCCGTAAACACATCCCGCACGGGCGGATTCAGGTACTGCGCGCTTTCCTCCACCGCCGTCAGAATATCCTCGTTGCGCAGGTATGCCGTCGTGATGATGGAGAGCGCCGTTTCCAGCTCGGCGGCTACGCTCTTTTTGTAATGCGTCGCCGTCAGCCGGATTGCCCAAAAAGGCAGGAACATCATCCCGAATGCCAGCACCGGCACGAGAAAAACATTGCCCATCAGGATGGCCAGACTCGCTCCCACCGCGAACAGCAGCAAGGACGCGGCGCAGACCATGGAAAAACGGCTGCTCCGGCCGGTCAGGTTAAGGATTTCCCGCGTATCGGTGATTTCGCGGCGCAGGAGGCCGGCCTTTTTCCGATGGGTCGTTTCATTGATCTCCGCCTTGATGCTTTTGTTTTTCCGGGTCAGGAAAGCGAACAGCCCATCGGTAAACTCCAGCGGGGAGATCCCAAACAGCAAAAAAGCGCCGACAATCATGCCGGCGCAGGCAATAAGCAAAACGGCAGTCATACGGTCACGCCTCCCATCGAAAGGATACGTTTCAGGCTGGTCTGCGGCATGCCGTTTTCGAGCAGGCGCCTTTGCAGGCTTTCGGAAATCCCCTGCACCATACCGTGCCCGCCGCTGATGATGAATTTCCCGTTTTCCATGTGGTTTTCGGTGATATGGTACCGGAACAGCGGACGGAAGGTCCTTGTGCCGTCAGGCAGTATCTCGCACTCCATGATCTCCATGACGCGGCGCGCTTTGTTTTCAAGCTGCTTGCAGAACGCAACCAGAGGATAGGCTTCCGTAACGTAGTCCATCAGGGTTTCGTCGGACATATCGATGGCGCGTTTACACAGTGAGACCATTCTGCGCCATGTTGCCTCACAGCTGTTGGAGTGGATGGTGGTCAGTACGGTGATGCCGGTGCGCGCGGCTTCCTGGGCCGCGTTTGCTTCCGCGCTGCGCATCTCGCCCACCACTACATAATCCGGATTAAAGCGCAGGGACATATCCAGCAGGCTGGTCTGCGTGATCCGCTGACGCTCATTTTCGCTGTCGCGGGTCAGCGTGTGAATGACGCTGTTTACAACCTTGCTGTCCTCCCGGCGCACCAGCGCCAGTTCACGGGAGCCGTTTTCTATCGTGAATATTCTCTTGCTGCCGGGAATAGTGGTCAGAAGCCAGCCCGCCAGCGTAGTCTTGCCGGATGAGGTCGCTCCCGCCACACAGGTCGAAACGCCGTACCGCAGGCACTCCGCCAGAAAGTCCAGCATTTCTCCCGTCGCGGTCCCGCCCCGGATGAAGTCCTCTTTTTTCATGGATTGCGGGTTGACGATACGGATACTCGCCGCGATCCCCACATCCTCGTCCACCACAGGGGCTTTCAGCACGGCGATGCGGATATTCTTGGAGAGATGCCCCAGCGCGGTGGGGCTGGCGTTGTCCAGTACCATGCCGCTGACATGGAGCATGCGCCGCACCACATTGACGGCGTGTTCAGGGCTTTCAAAGTGTTCGTCCAGCTTTTTGGTGGTACCGTCGCTGTACTGCACCTCCACATCATCCCACGCGTTGACGTCGATTTCCTCGATCCCACTGCCGAAGATGTATTTTGTCAGGAATGAAAACTCCGCCATTTCGGTATAAATAGCGTCCACCAACTGCTGTTCGGTCATGCCGGCGACCGCGATGCGGTTATCCTGAATGTACTTTCCGATATACCGCTTGGTCTGCGCTTTCATCTCGTCGCCGGTGGCGCCGTCCGCGATCAGTCCCGCGTAATGCGAGGAGATATACTCCTGCAGTTCCCGAAGCACGGGGCCGAATTCACGCTCGCTTGAAGATGAAAAAAACAGGCTCTGATTGCCTGCCATGTCCGGCGCTTTTGACTTTTCGGTTGTTTGGGGAAGCGCCGGGGCCGGCTGCCGTCCCGCATCTCTGTGTCTGTTTCGACTCATACGCCGAACACCTCCTTGCTTATTTTCTGAATCTCCTTCCGGAAGCCCCGGCTGTCCTTGAAGGAAAGATCCTTGAATAAATCCCCGCAGAGCGCGAGGTTTTCAAGCTCATTTGAATGCGGGAGCTTAAACGCCGCGTTGCCCAGCACCTGTTCGATGTTCTCGCCCGCCTGGTTGGGCTTTATATTGGACGCCACCCTGTACTGCTTATCCGCGTCCCATTTCTGGTCCTTCAGGAGCGGGAGCTGGCTGGAGAGATAGCTGATGGATTTGAGATCGCAGTTCACCAGCCGCAGCACGGAGTCGGCTTCCATGAGCGCCACCGCAGACAGAATGTCATGGGCGATATAGCTGGTGCAGTCGATGATGATGTACGGGGCGATATCCCGCAGACGGTCGATCAGCTCGGTCGCCAGCTCCTGGGTGTATGGCGGGTAGGTATATACGTTTTCACCCTTGAGCATGCCGATGACCGTCAGGTAGCTCATCTTTTTGAGGGTGACGCAGTTCTGCTTGATGAGCAGGTCCGTCACATGGGTGGCGGCGAGGATGCTTCCCAGGGAGCGTTCGCACTCCAGATCACTGGATGGGCAGACGCAGGGCAGCATGGGGGCGGTCATATCGCAAAGGAGCAGCGCCACGTTCTTTTTCTGATCGGACAGATACTTGGCAAGCCGCACGCTGACCGTGGTCTTGCCGCTGCCGGGGCTGCCCCATACCGCCAGCACCTGCGTATCCTGTTCCGGTTCTTCCGGCGCGGACACGGGCTTGCTGTGCGAGAAAATGCTCCCTTTCATAAAGTTCAGCACCTTACTCACCTCCGGTTTCCTGTACGGGAGCGTCCGGTTCTGTAGGAGCATCCTGCGCTATCGGAGTGTCCGATGTTGCCGGCTGGTCTGTCGGTTCGCTGTTCTGCGCTGCGGGAACCGGATACAGCGCGTTGATCACCTTGTCTTGCAGCTCGGTAAATTTGGCGGCGTTCCCTTTTTCGCCTCTGTAGACGAGGGAAAGATGGAGCTTGCCGTCCGATTCCAGCTCCGCGAGGATTTTTGCCTGCTCCGGGGAAACCAGCAGGGTGACGGTGGCGGGAAGCTCACGCCCGTCCGCGTTATCCTCGGCGTTATCCTCGGCGTTATCCTCGGTCTTTTCGCCGGTATCGGTGTCGTTGCCCGTGCTGGCGGTTACGCCGATGACCTCCACATAGGTAAGCTCCGGGGGGATCACGGTGGAACCCTGCTTTCGGTAATCCGGGGCGATGACCGACACAATATCCCCTGAAATCAGCTTGCCGGATAGCCCCTGCGCGAAGCTTTTTATGCTGACGGAAATAGCCTGCTTGTCGCCGGTTAAGCTGTACAGATAGGCGTTTTCAGCGGCGGGCATGTCGGATATCTTTTCCGAAAGGATGTAGTCACCGGTGATTAGATCGGTCTTGGCGTATTTTCCGATCACGGCTTCACTCTGACGGATCACGTCCTCCGGCAGGTTGTAGCCGCCGACCTCCACGGTCTGCACCGTGTCCTTTGTGATCTCGTCGCCGGATTTGACGTCTTTGACCACCCGTACAATAGTTGTTTTCTGCGACACGCTCTGATTGAACAGGGGCGTAAGCGCAAAGCAGATGAGTAAAGAAAGCACGATGCAGAGCGCGCCAAGCACCATGCGGTTCCTCAAAAATCTCATAATGTGTTCCTCCTTGTTTAGTGAATGAAATAGACCATAAGGCAGCCAAGCGATAAAAAGGGCGCGAGGGGGTATGCCCTTGGCATATCCCTCACGCGCAGCTTTTGGATGATGGCATATACGCCGTAAAACAGAGACAGCACTAAAAAGCCCACGACTATGGCGGTCATGCTTGGGCGCAGTCCCAGCACGAACCCTGCCGCTGCCATCAGCTTGATGTCCCCGCCGCCCATGCCGTCCTTCTGGATCAAAGCGCCAATCAAAAACGGCACGCCGGCGAGGATGCCCCACAGTTTTCCCGGCTCAAAAGTCAGCAGTCCGGTTATGGCGATGAGCAGGCAGAGGATGTCGGGAACGGTTCTCTTACGGATATCCCAAAAGCAGGCCGCAACCAGCAGGGCAGTAAAAAAGCCGCCCTGAAGGAGGAGCGGCAGCTTAATTGCCATAATTGAACATATCCACAATGCGGTCCCGCAGAGTCGGCAGGATCGTTTCGCCAAACAGGGCGTAAAGGGCGCTGAGGATGAGTGCGCCGACCACAACTGAAATCAAAATTTTGACAGCAGTGTCTACGAAGCCTTCTCCGCGCTGGGAACAGAGGATGACCCGCGTCATGAAGAACAAATTCCTGATCTTGTCGATTACCCTTGTGATCGTGCTGACGGCCTTGTTGATGAGCTTCTTAATAAACTTTTTCATTGAGAATTACCTCCAGTTAAATTTGATGTATGGTTGTTGAAGAGAGGACGGCGGGGCTTATAGCCCCGCCATCTGCATGCCGGCCCGCTGCTCCGGCGCCTGGTCAAAAGGGGGCGTATCTGCCGCCTTCTGCTGGTTCGGGCTCTGGCTTTGAGCGAGAGCCTGACGGTATGCGTCAACGACCGCCTGGTTCAGCTGTTCCCTGAATTCCTTGGTGACAGGGAAGCAGATGTCCTTGTACTCGCCATTTCGCGCCTTGTAGCTGGGCATGGCGACGAACAGCCCCTTGGCGCTGTCCATCACCTTTACATTGCGAATGGCAAGGCAGTCGTTGAGGTTGATGGACGCAAAGGCCCGGACGTTGCCCTCCGGACGGATGGAGCCGATTTTGACGTCCACCTTCATGGGATATGCCGGGGTCTGCGTCCTTTCGGCGGTATCCGCCTGTTCGGGCGCTGCGGCGTTCATGTTCTTTGCCATTGTGTTTTTCCTCCCTTATTTAAATTCGGACAATAAAAAAGACAGCGTTGGCTGTCGGGAAGCTACAGGCTCATGGTCATGCCTTGCGCGGGTCCGTCATCTGTCGTGAACTCCACCTCTCGGAAATGGGTGCGGTCTAAATAATAAAAGGAGCTTCCCTCCGCACTGTAGAGTTCGACGATGTCGGAAACCGAAAGCGGATGGCCGTGAAAGCCCTGCGGACGCTTTTCGTGGAACCTGTCATAGATGACTTCCAGATCGTTTGTATTGAGCTGCCCGTCATAAGCCACGGTATAATCCTGAATGTCGGGTTCCGGCAGGGCCTTGCCAAAGGATGCAATGTCCCGCCACGTTTCGGAACCGGGCTTAAGCTGCCAGATGCGGCAGTTCTTCAGCGGGACAGCGTTTCCATCCGATATGTCCGGAACGCCGTTTGCCAGCCGCTCATAGACGCCGTCCGCCCAGCGAACCGTGAGGTTGTTTTTCGCTAACCATTTCGCAAGCTCATCGTTTTGAAACAGGGTGTCCATGATGGCGGCATCTTTGTCGACGTACCCGGCTGGGTTACCGTAGAAGAAGATACAGCCGTTTCTGTACTCTATGCCGCGCATGGCGATATTCCTCCTTTGCCGCTAAGTCATATTCATCCCACCTATCGAGGGAGCGTCCGTCTGCTCCTGTTTTGCAGCCTGGATCTCCGCCAGCTTCTCCCGAGCCCACTCGGGCATGGCGTCGTCGCGCAATACGCCGACAAACTGGCTGCGGTTCCAGCGGGTTTTTTCACCGTCGCTGAGACAGGTGGCAAACACTGCCCGGCCGGAGCTGTTAGGACGGCAGCCGAAGCCCCCGGTCGCAAGCCAGAGCTGATCCTCCTGCCGCCAGCAGCTCTCCTTGAGCGTATCCGGCGACAGCACCAGCACCTTTCCCTCAAAATCCTGCTTATTTTTGTCCGGCTCACAGTGGGTGTGGTCAAACAGCCCCAGCGCCTGATACACACGGCGATATTGGTTGATGAAGCCGTCCAGCACGGCGGGATGGGAGCCGACGATGAAATCGGATTTATGATCCTTATCCGGAGGGATATAGGTTTGCTTTGACCATTCCTTGTTGGATTGGCTGAAGCGCCCATCCCCACTCAGTTCCCGCAGGGTATTGGCGAGGACGAAATTTACACGTTTAAAGCCATACGCGGCGATCACGCCCTCGGCGCAGTCTGCGTTCAGGTGCATCCCGTCAAAGTTCTGCCGAATGGCTTCCTTGATGGCTTTTTTGCAAGCCACATTTGCCCTGTAGCTCTCGCGCCAGAGTTCCAGCTCGTTGTTCCGCTTCGCTTCCTCTCTGGAATATGGGTAGAGGTACACATCAATCTCCATAGACGATATCCTCCGTGATGAGGTGTTCTTCCAGTGCGTCAAGGCAGACGCCGGAATTAATGAAAACATCCAGAAATTCCTGCGGCACGTCGCTCAGATCGAACTCGTAATCGGTCGCCACGATTGTTACAGTTCCCTCGTCCCCGTCAACATAGGCGGCGAGCTTGGCGCCCTCCGGGATGGACGCTTCATCCAGCAGATACTGAGGGATATGGATTTCGTCGCCGTCGTCAAGATTGTCCGCCGCGCATTCCTCACAGTCATGGCAGGGGCCGCAGACCTTTGCCAGATGTTCGGTCAGCTGCGCGGCAAGCTTTTTCAGCCCCTCGACGGTTTTGATCATCTCCATGGCCGTCATGCGGCCTCCCAGTACGACCACCGCGTGGTCGAGGGCGTGGATTTCCGCCTTTTTTGTTTCCGAGAGACCGGTCATCTCAACGATGGCAGCGGGGATTTCCAGGGCCGGCTTGGAATTTTCCTTAACGAATTTCATGAGTGCTTTCCTCCTTCATAATGACGGCTCCATGGTGAAGCCGCTTTCCTGTGCTGTTTCCTGATGTTCATTCTGAGAGCGCAATCCCTCGGACCACTGCCGCAGTTCCTCCGACGTGACGGAAATGCTTTCCTTATCCAGCACGGTCAGCAACTTGGCAACCGCTCCAATCTCATTTGCTGCGGCACTCAACCCCGCGGCGTCCAGATGCCCACCCGACCGGCGCATGGCAGCGCCAAAAGTGATAGCATACTTTCCGCTATGCCAGTCCGGACGGAGTATTGTTTCGATATGGACGTATGCGTCGTCGGCGGGATGGAAGCACGGCTGCCCGATGGAGCCTGTGGCGAGCCGATGCATTCCGCCGGTAGCGGACTCTATCAGTTCCACAGCGTTATTGAGCTTTTCAATCTCTGTCAATGAATTCACCTCCAGTGCAATCAAACAGAGTTATCTGTGCCGGCATATTTCTCTGCCGTTCATGCAGATCATAGTTGGCTATCAGCAATTCCTCAAACAAGCAGCCGTTATCGTACCGCTGCTTGATGTTGTTTATCCTGCTGACTCTCTCAATATGGATGCCCGGCTTGTCATACAGATCCCACGCAAATGGGCAGTCGTTATACGACATAAGGAATTTTCCCATGATGCTCATTAGCGCGTCCCGCAGACGAATATGGTCTATTTCGGTGAAGCCGTTCTCTCCAATATTGCTGTAATACTTTTCGGTTGCGATGTAAGGTGGGTCAAGGTAAAAAAAGCTCTCCGGGCGGTCATACTGCCGGATGAGCTTCACGCAGTCCTTTTTCTCAATGACCACTCTGGCCAGCCGCCTGTGGGCCTGCTCGATGAGTGGGAAGTTCGACCACATGTCGTGAGGCTGGCTGCCGAAGCTGGTCAAACTGCTGGCGTAGGAATAGCGGATGAGCTGATAGAAATACGCTGCCCGCTGTACATCGTCTGCAGTACTGTCTGTGGCGAGGATATTTCGCGTAATCTCAAAATCCTCGCGGGAATTGAGAACGAAGCGTAGGGCTTCGATCAAATCCAAAGGTCGGTCGCGCACGCAGCGGTAAAGGTTTGTCAGCAGACTGTTAAAATCGTTATAGACCTCGAAATCATTGCCGGGCGGCTTGTGAAACAGTACCCAGCCCCCACCGCCAAACACCTCGATGTACCGCTCGTAAAAGAGCGGAAAACGCGGAACGATCACATCTCGTAAGGCTTTCTTTCCGCCGATCCAACTCATGAAGCTGTTCAAAAAGCGCCATCCCCCTCCAGCGGCAGGCGGGTCTGCCCTTCATCCGAATAGAGGGCGCGCGCCTTGATCAGCCCGCGCTGAGCTTCGGAAATCTTTTTAATACGGCTTGTGAGCTGCCGGATGGTTCGATTCAGTTCGTCCTCGGTGGCGGCATAGCAATAGCCATACTCGAAGCTGCATATGGGGACGCCCTCCGAGCGCAGACAGTTGACAATCCCGCGAAGCTCGCGGCCTCGGATATCGAACGCACTTTCCAGCTTCCGGCTGGTAATTGCCCTGCTTTCGCCTTTATGGAAGTCCTTCAGGTATCCGGCGATTTCTTCTTGAAGCATTGGAACGCCTCCTTTTTCCGGGGCGTTTTCCCGAAAAAAGGCACAAAAAAGCAGGGCCGCTGTCCTCCTGGGAAAACGGCCCTGTTTATCTTTTTGCTTTGGGTAATATAAATGGCGGGGAATTTATCCTCTCTGCCTGATTACGTCAGCTCCTGTCAGGAGAACGCACGTTTATTTTTTGCTATCCTCATCATCTCCTTCGCTTGGAGCGCACAGATCACTGTCGATGCCATTCGGATCAATATCCTTTTTGTGTATGATCTGAAATATTTTCTGCGGTGGCGGAGGGTCGCCTCCCGCTGCCCTCCATCCGGCGATAAAGGCAATGCGAACCATCGCAAACAGGGCGTTCTCCGCTTGGTCGTATTCTCTGCGGTCAAGAAAATCGCCGAATGCCTTTTCAAAGTCGTTGCTGTGCATATGCTCCACCTCACTGTGTATAATACCATTTATAGATAGCTAAAGCAATATATTATCATGTATTTGCTTGACTATGCTTTGTCTTAATTTTCGGATTTATTTTGTAAACTATTAAGTGAGGGGGCAAGGTAAATATGGATACGAAACACTACAAGGACTACGTTCAAATTGGACTCAACATACTCTACTACCGCAAGGAGCAGGGCATCACGCAACTGCAGCTTGCGGAAATGACATCTTACAGCAGAAACCACATCCAACAAATTGAGACCGCTCGCGCGGTCCCAAGCGTTGCGGTGCTTCTGGACATTGCCAAGGCTCTAAAAATTCCGGTAATGAAGCTGTTCGAGTCCAGATAAACGAAAGCCCGGCGATTGATTTCGCCGGGCTTCTACATTCCCATGGATGGATTTTTAGGGGCAAGGTCATTCCTGCGGCTGAACTCGCAAATAAATTCCTGACTGTTTCTTGCGATGTAGCCGTGAGCGCAGGGCTTCAGGCGAAGCCTGTTGATCTCGGTCTTGCAGTAAGCGGCGTAATCAAAATACATCCCTATGGCAGTATCGGGATCGACGATTTTTCTTTTGCGGGCCAGATCCTTCCCGAACTTTTCCCAATGCTGTTCGGTAGGGATAAAGTCATAACACCGGAGGTTTTGGGTGATGTCCAGCGCCTCGTCCAGTCGGGTGCAGCCCTCCAGCTCCATCGCCGCCCGAAACCGTTCCTCGAAGCAGATCATGCCCTGCCCGCATTCCTCCAAAACATAGCCCAGATTGTTGCCGTCCTCGATGAGCTGTTCAAGAGAGTCGTACTGTTCCGCGAGATCGGTGATATTGTCAAGACAGCACTTTGCCTCCAGCAGATCCACGTTGCCCAGCTTGTTGAATTCCAGCGTGACCAACTCGCCCAGCGCGACCGCAAGCTCATCCGGCTCGCCGGTGTGGATTTCATGATCGGGGAGCTTCACCCACACGCCCTCGGGACAGTGTTCGGATGCAAGCTTCAGCTTCACGCTCCAGCCGCCTGTCATCTGGCTGAGGTTTTCGCCGTTATATATCTGGCGGCAGGGGCTGGTTTGCTCCACATAGCCGCCTGATACAAATACGCCGCCGTGCCGCTCTCGCAGGTCAACGCCCCATCGTTTAAGATCGAGATAGGGCATCTGATCGGCAGAGGCTGCCTCTCGGTATTTTGCATAGTAGTGGCCGAGGGTTCTGTCTTCCATTGCCGAGTAGAAAAATTCAAAGTTGTCGAGCTGCTCGGTGAGATTGATGAGGTCGGCGGCATTGTCGATTGACTGGAGCCTCGCAGCGCCCTCCAGCAGATATCCCTCTCTGACCGACATTTCCACAAACCGCCTGTCGAGGAATGCCATTTCCTCCGGCGTGCCGGAAAGCTCTTTCCAGGGATAAGGGTACGGATAATCTTCCATACTGTTTCACCTCATTTTCATGTTTTGGTCGGGATCGTCGGAGTGCTTCTCCAATTCCGGCTGATCCGGATAGCAGTAATCAATCATTTGGGCCACCTTTTCGGGGACATGGTCGAGATCCACATGATGGTCCCGTTCAATATATACGGTGTACCAGTAATCATAAGGGATATAGACATCCGAGAGATATTTGGAGTCGGCGGACTTCATTTCCTCAGAGCCGTCATCGATAATACCTCTCGGCGAAAAAAGAAGGTGCCGTAATGCTCGCCGGAGGATTGCAGGTCGAGCGTTACGATCCCAAGCCCGATGTGTTTTGTGTTTTGTCCCCGAATAACGGCAGGCATGTCGACAAACTCATAACCGCTGTCGAGGTTATCTGTGTGGTAGACTTTCACGAAAAGATCGTGCATTTGCTTCAGGATTTCTTTAGCGTATCCATCGTTTTTGGTGTTGCAGGATCGGTCCAGCTTTGCAAAGTCCACCGTTGGAAGTATAGCGTTTAGCTTTTTGATATAGGCGGCCTGCAAATCTTCGTTGCTCATGCCTGGCCTCCCATCTCCATATGCCGGCCGGGACGCACGAGGCATTGCTCCACTGTTTGACCGCTGGGAGAGAAGAGAATGCCGTAATCAGTACTGACTGCCTTATTCCGCTCCATCAGCTTCTCTCCGTAGCGGTAGAAGTTCTGGCTCAGCAATTCCGCCTTAAGGGGAATGGTGCATTTGGCAAGCTCCGCTTTCGCGTAATCCTCCGGAGAGGCGATTTCACGCAGGAGTCGGAACTCGCCGGCTTGATAAGCAAGATCGAGCGCGTCCTCCAGCGCGATATCCTTGGGGGCTGACTCCAACATCGCCTTATATGCCGGGATGCCGCCCTCGTCGTTGAGCCTTTGGAGCTGAGCAGACAGATCCCGAACCGTATCCAGATTCCCATACTCCAACGCATCAGTTATTTTTTCAGTCAGACGAGGGACAATGCAGTCCACGGCAATAAAGCCGCATTCCTCCGGCACAATTGCATCCACCTCACTCATCGCCATTTGCAGAGCTGTCTCGGAAGCAGGAAACTCCATTACAGCAGATAACTGCTGATCGTCGCCGGGCGCTTCAAAGAATCGTTTCGTGACATGGAGAAGTACTGTGTAATCCGGCTTTTCAGTAAGGATCGCGTCACCGCTTTGGTATGTCTGCGCGATTTCGCCGTTTTGCACCACATAACCGCTCGGGGTAAATACTCCGCCCTCTCCGTCGTGCATCTCTTTGCCGATCTTGCCATAGTCCAGCCATGGGAAGACTTTTTCCGGCAGGGTTTCCAGTTCGGGAACAAAGCCGTTTTCCTCATAAAACTTACCGAGGGACTCGTTATCGTGAGCTTCATATACGACCTGGCAGTCGGCTGTGCTGTGGGTCATGTTGATGAGCCGCTCCACGGCGATGGGAGCGTAATCGGTGTGAACGGTGTCCATCATGACCATTCCCTCGAAGCAGTCCAGCTCCCACTCGCTGAGCGCCGCCAGCCGCTGGGCAAGATGGTTTAATTCATATAGATTGGTGCTTGGGCTGAGAAACTGCGGCAAATAGTCCAACTTGCAGCTCGTGATTTCCATAGAGTAGATGACGCGCTCATCGATTACGCGGGCCTTATCCAACGCGTCCAGTATCTCATAGGGGGTGGCGGGGAGCGTAAGCGTCGCCGATGTATTGGCTCCAAACGAACAGGGACGGCTGATTTCCAGTTCAAAGATTCTGTCCGGTTTCGCGGGGCTGCCGGCCGTCATGCCCGCAAACTCCCAGCCAAATATGGCTCCGGTAATCATTGCGTTTTCCTGCTCCGGCGTGACGCCGCCAAGCTCCTTGTTTTCCTTATCCGCGATGGCGCGGTTTCGGGATCGGTCGCCTTGATCCAGAGGCGACCGGAAAAAGCCAGTCGTACCTTGGGTGATAGTGACGAGTCTGCCGTCGAAAGAGAGAACAGCATAGCATTTTTGTGGCAGGCTGTTGTTTTCTCTGTCCTTATTCAAGCGTCATCCCTCCCATCTGCTGGCTCTGCTCCAGTTCATCCTTTGTCCTGATGCTCCAGCTTTTATCGCTGCTCCAGAGACTGACATTGATCTCGCCGTCCGTGGTTTTAATGCCCCTCTGCTCAAAACCCTCTCCAAAGCCGTCAGATGCCTGCCCGGAAATATATTCCTTAAGCTGCTCCAGCTCCTGATCGGTCAGTTTGCTCTGAACCCGGCACTCGGCCACGCCCATCAGCTTATTCTGAACCTGTTCCACCGTGAAAACAAAGGACTGTACTTTGCGGCATACGCTGTCATCCTCATGGTAATATTTCATGAGCCCGCGCTCAGCTTCATCCGGCATTCGCTCTTTAACAATGGCGGCGAGAATGCTGTCCTTATGCGCAAGAACGTCATAACGGTCAAGCTCGACGGCCTCATTTTCCAGATCGCCCCATCTGTTGCGCTCGTAGGCCGTAACGGTGAGCGGCATATACAACTTGAGCGTTTGAAGCGGCTGCGGAATGACCGAGAAGCGGTCCAGGCCGGGGATGAGGGCGAGGGTGCGTCCGTTATCCCAATTCATATGAATCTGGCACGCATCGTCGATATGGTCGAGGGTTCCCTCGGTGCCGGGGGGCACAGGGGCATAGGGGTCTTTCATCTCGGTGAGCCGGATGCGGGTACCGGGCGGGTACTGCTCCCGCATAAATTCCGCCCATTTTAGATGCTGGTTCATGCTACATGCCTCCTATCTGTTGGATTCCTGACTGCTGCTGTTCTGAATCAGGGCTGTCCATATTTTGTTTCCAGTGCTCATGCACTGCGTCAAACGCCTCATTGTTTTGGATGGGACGATTCTGGCTGTTAGTCCACTCGATATAATGACCGAAGTCCATGCCGCGCTCCAGAAGCATTTGTGCCGCTTCTGTGTTGCCGGTGTTAATACAGGCGTGGAGCGCCCCGTAATTATGGGCTTCAATTTCCATGCCCTGCTCCAGCAGATGCGTGACCGCCCAGGGACTCCGTTGGAAGGCGCGAATCACATCGGCAGCGGCCTCATCTGCGTGAATTCCTTTCTTCACCAGCTCCGAGGCCGTTATATAATCGTCCCGCAAGGCTACCTGATGGAGCAGCCGGGGGGAGGCGCCGCCGATTTGCTCGGGGGTAGCCTGCTTCAGCAGTGCCTTGGCGATATAATTTTTTTCGCCATAGGAATAGATGATCACATCGCCATAATACGTCTTGGGGAGATCGGCGACGCAGTGTTCGGCCTGTTCGTAAAACAGCCGCACCTTTTCAACTTCACCTGTATCGACGGCGCGTTTGCTCGCTTTGAGGTATTGCCCACCGGTCAGCTCTTTTGCATCGGTGAGCAGAAGCATCGTCATCTTTCTGCCGACCGCGCCCGGCCTGCCTGCCGCAAGGAGCAGCAAATCGGCGGCTTTATCCGGCACTTTTGGGTACACCGTCTGAAATGCCGGCAGGTTACCGTCTTCAATGGCCAGCATCGCCATGTCATAGTCGCTGATTTTCAGCGGACGTTCGCCAACCTCGTTGACAAACTCGGTAATGCTGCCTGTCACACGGCGCAGAAGCTGTTCCACACCGACGAATTCCTGCTGCAGTTTGCTGCGGTGTTCTACAAGGCTATCAATCAACAACCGCTGTTCCTCCCGGTTCAGGTGCATGACCATGCCGTTGGGACTTTTCGCTTCTCCAAGCCGGATATATCGGGCATAGGTGCCGCCGTCACCGTTGAACGCCTTTGTAACAGCGGAAGCGATGAGGTACATGCGGTCAAGGTCGCTGCCGGTATCCCCAAGGGTTTTGCCGGTAGCAAAGCTCTTTGTTATCTGTTTTTCCTGCTGTTGATCGTACCATTTGAAATAAATATCCAGATAGACGCCCTCGCTGCCGCCGTAGTCAACGGTACAGAAAAAATTGGCGTCTTCGGGTATTTCCTTGCCGTTTCTCCATTCGCCGTCCATCAAAAAGTATTCGTCTGGCAGATAGCCGGTGCTTTCAAGCCGGTGCTGAAGCTCTGCAAAAACCTCCTGCGCCGTGCGCTGGCCGACACGCCGGACGGTGCCCGGTTTTTCGGGATTGGGTTCCCAAATATCGAAATCAATTGTATTCATCGTTTCCTCCTGCTTTACAGCATCTGGCCATCCTGAAAGCCATGTACGCGCTGGTTTCCAATGAACCGGAGCAGCCAAATTCCAGTTCCATCAGCTTATCCAAGCTGCATGCCTCCCATCGTCATGCCCTGATCAGGCGTCTGTTCCGCAATTTCATGTCTCAGCGTTTCAACCGCCTCGGCAATTGCCGCGTCGCTGGAAAAACTGGCAAGGTGTGTGTAATCGTCCGTGAATTGCTGCTTTCCATCCAGCGTGATGACAAAGTCCACGGTGGCAATCTCATCTTTGGTCACGCCCAGCCGCTTGTTGCCGCTGTCCGTTTCGTTATACAGTCGGATGGCTTCCGACAGCGTGAGGTCGCCCGTGAGTTTTTCGTCGGGCAAGTTATAATCCTGAAACACAAACCAGCTATAGCTGTGTGGCAACGTGCCGTCCGCGGCGTTTTGGAGTTGCTGCTTTCCGGCCGCCGTGAGTCCATAATCCTGCTTTGGAGCCTCGTTCTTCATTCTCAGTTCCTGCTGCCGTTTGTCGTAAATATATAGATAGGCGTTATAGTCGCCCTGAATCGGCGTACAGCGCAGACAGTAGCGATAGTTTTCGCTCTCTGCGATATACCCGTAGCCGCCGCTTGAGCCGTCATCCAGTTTGCCGGCGTTGTGGTCGCAGCAGTATCCGGACATAGACGAGAGGCTTCTCAGCGGACCGCTTTTGCGCAGCTCATCCACAAATTCCTGAAGCTCCACTTTGAATTCCGGCGTGTTCAGCTCATCACCGTTGTGCGGCCACCAGGTATGCCAGAACTCATTACCTCCGTGGCCGAAGTCCGCCCGCAGATGCCCGACCGTGCCAATCTCCGCGTCCTTCTTGTCTTGGGAATAGAAAAGCCCCGCCTCATCGGGAGAGGCGGGGCGCAGGATGAATTTGCGGTTATCAGGTGCGAGGTCAAGGCCATGTTCCTCACAGAAGTCCGGCAAGGTCAGGCATTCGCCAAGAAAATTCAGCTTTCCGCGCAGTCGGCGGAAGCCTTCCTTGGGAATGGTGACCGGCTCCGGTGTGAGAATGGCTCCGGCATGGTTAATGGCGACATGGCTTTCAACCGTTACCGGTCTGCCGGGATCATAATCCGAGCCTCGGAGGTCGTAACAATAAAAGCCTTTTGGTACCGTATCCCGGTCAATGCGGGAATTGGTGAAAAGCGCGGGCTTTCCGAACAGCTCCACATGCTCATATTGTTCTTCTCTGGCATTTACGCTCATGGGACATTATCTCCTTTCCAAATTTGTCAAGTACACAAGATACCACGAAGAGACCGGAATAGCTATACCATAAATTTATACCAGTACCCGGCTTGTAATTGCACAGGGGAGCTTAAACAAAGACCGCACCGTCGCACCATTTTTTCATCGCGTTATAAATCAGATGTACTTTGGTCCCGTCGGTTACATCGCGCCATCCTGACGGTTTGAACTGCCTGAGACCAAACTGGCGGTCGCCCTCGAAATACGCCAAGATTCCGATGTCGGCTGGTATCTCGTCGGCGATTTTGGGTGCAAGGGACTTCGGTACGCAGTAGTAGTTTTCATTTCCGTGGAAGTTGTGGCCGTTTACACCTTTGAAATCGGAGTAGGTAATTTTGACCTCGAAGCAGGTGACCATCATGCCCACCTTCCAGTTATGGCATCGTAATACGCAACCGTGGCATTTCTGATCATTTTTATCCGTACCGCCGTTGCGGAAGCACTTTCCGGGTTGGTGCATGTACGCGGTCGTGCGTTGATCTGTCTCGGAAAACCGTGCCGCGTCCAGAAGCCTGCAGAGGTATTCCTCATCTGCGTAATAGTCCTCAAACCGGATGCTGTCCACTATTCCCGTGGGAGTCCACACTTCATCTGCCCACCGAATGGTTCTCTTTTCAGTATTCAGCTTTGGCCGGTAATAATGGGTCAGAGCCTTAATCCGTTTTGTCAAATCCGTTTCCACGTTTCACCTCATGCGTTCTATATGAATCGAAAAGACCTGCCCCTCGGCGAAAGGCAGGCCGAGCTTATCCCATTTCCATACCACCAAGCTCCTGCCGGTTAATCCGGGCATCGACGATATCCTGCAGAGCCTGCTCCGCGCTGTCCCGCCTGAGTACATAGCCTCCGGCCGTGTAAGCGCCGCCGTGATTGGCGTAATATTCAATGCCGACCCGGGCGTAATCCAGATACGGCTGAACATTCTCGTCAAAGGGCATCACGCCGGAATTGACGAGGAAAATGCCAAGTTCCCGGTCTGTGGTAACGTGGGGAATGTACAGGTACTGCTCCAGCCGTTCTCCAATGGTGATCACATCGTCCAGGCCGTTAACGGACTCGGCATCCAGCGCGCCCTCAAACAGCCGACACCCGTCACGGTCCAGCGTGTCGGTAATCTCCGCGATACGGTTCAGCTTTTTCATCTGTCCGGGGGCGTTCACGTCCGCGTTTTTCAGGTAGCGGCCGATATTCCTGACATCGCTGATCGCGCCGACGATTCGGGTGGAGGACACATCGGTGCTAATTTCATCCAGCCAGGACCACACCTCGCCGATTTCAGCCGGAGTTGGCGGGAGTTGCAGGTAGACGCCCTCATAATCGTCGGCGCGGGTAAGGTGAAGCTTAAGCATTCATTTTCTTCCTTTCAAAAAGATTTCCCTGCGTTCAGTGAAGAACGCAGGGATTGATCTCTTTCAGAAGCGCGAAGCTGAGTCGAGTTACTCGAAATAGAACTCCACGCTGTAGGTGATATTGCTCTTGTTATACATGCAATCATGGTTGGTATAGTAGTACATTTCCAATTGCGAATACACACCCGGTGGTAAGGATCGGCTGAAGGTGATGCCGTTTGTGGTAGTGCCGTAATCCAGCTGATCCCACTGGCCCGTTAGCACGTTGTAACCACGCACACGTCCGAAGTCCTGACCGCTGTGGCCGGAAACAGGGGGCACTGTGAAGGTGTAATTGATGATGGTCGCCCCGGCGATCCCCTGCTCCAGGATGACAGATTCCGGTCCGGTGAGCGTCATGCCGCCGCCGTGGGTTGGATCGGATACGAAGAAAATAACGGCTGCCCAGGAAGATTCGGCGCCAGTGGCATCGATAGCCTTCACGCGAACCACGTTTTTTCCGAGGGGATAAGCGCTGCTTGTTTGAGCCGGCCGACCTTCCCAAATGTAGCTGACAGCGTCGCCGTCAGAGTCGGTGCTTGCGGCAGTGATGGTAATCGGAACGCCGGGGGCGATGCTGTTTCCGTTCGGGGTGCGGGTGATCACCGGCGTTGTGGGAGCGGAATTTGTCACCGTAAAGGTGATATCCGCCCAGTCGGAATATAGCCCCCATGCGTCTTTTGCTCTGACATACACCGTATGGGTACCCACGGTATAGTAGCTGTCCGCAGTGTTGCCGGAGTATTCCAGAGTGACGGTATCGCCATCTGGGTCTGAGGCATAGGCCGTGAGATTCACCAGGAGTTTGCCGTTTTGGGCCGTTCTTGTGACCGACGCGCTTCCGGTAGGCTTATACGGCGCATTGTTGGTGATGGTGAAGCTTTGCGAATAGGTGAACGTCCGGCCGGCGCTGTCGGTCGTGCTGGCGGTCAGGACATAGTTGCCGATTGCGTTGACGGCAATGCTGCCGCCGCTGTTTGAGAGACTTCCTGTATAGGATGCCGGGCTTCCGCCTTTGGTCAGCGACCATGTGAGGTTTCGGCCCTCCAGTCCGGACACGGCCGGCAGGGATACGTTAAAGCCGGAGCCGATGTGAGCGGAGGATGGCACACTGAATGGGAATTGAGCAATCGGTTTGACCGTCGCGGCATTGGATTCAAAGGTGAATTTTCTGCCGTTTACATCCGTCACTTCGGCAAACAGCTTCACTGCAATGGTTCTGTCCGTGCCGATTGCCAGTGAGCCGCCGCCCGCGCCTAAAGTGCCCGTGGCATATTGGGAATAGGGCTTGGGCTGGCCGCCATCGACAGAGATAAGCCAATTGAAGCTCGCTCCGTCAAGTTCATTGCCATAGGCGGTGACTGCCATAGGTTCTCCGCTGTAGGTCAGCGGTGGGATGTTGATGCTCATGGTCGGGATGGGTGATATTGTAAAGCTCCGGCTCTCGGTAAAGGTGCGGCCGGTGGGGTCCGTCATGGTCAAAATCAGCGCGTACTGTCCTTTTACCGGGAAGGTAATTGTACCGCCCGATTCTGTAAGGACGCCGGATGCGTAATTTGAATACGGTTCAGCGCCTCTGTCATCAGTCACGACTGTCCAGTCCGCGGCGAGGTTTTCCAGATCCGTGCCGCTGACGCCGACCGTTCCGGATTCACCTGCATACCAGACCTGCGGCGTACTGAGTGCTACTACCGGGATCGGGCAGACCGTGGTCGACGCCGAGTAAGAGAATACCCTGCCCAACGCGTCGCTCATGGCGGCGGTAAGGGTGTAATCTCCGGCATCCTTAAAGCGGATATCTCCGCCGAAGGCGTTGAGGTTTCCCTCGACAGCGTCGGCAAGACTGACGGGTTCTCCGTCCTTCGTGAGACTCCAGTTCACCGGCAGCACGTTATTATTGCCGCGGGTCCGCAGGTTGATGGTTCGGTCGGTGTGGGTCGCTTCGGGAAGTTCAAAGGAGATATTCAGTACCGGCAGGACTTCGATTTTCCCGCCATTCTCGAACAGGAATACCCGCCCTGTTTCATCGGTGATTCGGGCGATCAGTTCATAGGTGCCGGCATGTTTGAAGCGAATAGCGCCGCCGCTGTTGTCCAGCGTGCCCTCGATATATGTCCCAAGATCCTGAAACCCGAAGCCGTTTTCCAACATCCACTCCACCGTAAGGCCGTCCAGCTCCGAGGTTTCCGGAGCCACGGTGACAGTGGTGTCGGTGTAGGCGGTTTCCGGCAGCGTATATGAGATACTTGGAACCGGATACACCTTGACCGGCGCGGTGTAACTATAGGTTCTATCCGCGGGGTCGGTGAAGGCCGCTTTCAGGACATATTCGCCTTTTTCAAGGAAACGGATGTTGCCACCCTGATTTGTCAGCTCGCCTTGAACAGCGTCGGAAAGGGCGACGGCTTCTCCGTCTTCGGTGAGCGACCACTGAATGGCAGCGTCGCCAAGGTTTTCAAAGCTGGTTTTCACCTGGATTATTTTATCGGTGTGGGTGATTTCAGGTGCGTAGAAGCCGATGGAGCCTATCGGATAGACGGTGACGGTCTGAGAGGCTTCAAAGGCGCTGCCGGTTTCATCGGTTAATGTACCGGTGAGCGTATACACGCCCTTATCCAGGAACCGGATCTTCCCGCCCTGATTTTCCAGCGTGCCCTCGACAGCGTCCGTAAGAGCAGCCGCCTCGCCGTTTTTGATCAGGCTCCAGTCGACGGTCAGCCCATCGGCTTCGGTCAGAGCCGTGACGACCTCAAGAGTCGTATCGGTGTGAGCAGCGGCGGGAAGAGAAAACGCGATTGCCGCCACAGGATAGACCTTCGTATTTTCCGTATGGGTAAAGATGCGTCCAGCTTCATCGGTGATAGAAGCCGTCAGCGAATACTCCCCCTTGGTTTTGAATGCAAAGGTGCCGCCTCCATTTTCAAGTGTGCCGTCCAGAATGTCGGCCGGCGAAACGGTTTCCCCATCCTTAGTTGCTGTCCACACAATGTCGTGGCCGTAGAGCTTTTCTAATGGGAGGGTAAGGGTAACCGATTTGTCCGTATGGGTCGTTGCCGGAAGCTCAAAGCTCAGGTCAATGACCGGATAGACCGTGATCTGTTTGGCCAGCACGGTTTCTTTTCCTCTGGCGTTTTTGGCCGTTGCGGTCAGCGTGTACTGTCCGTCCTCTTTAAACTGGATCGTGCCGCCCTCCAAACCGAGCGTGCCGGTGACGGCGTCCGCCAGTTCCACAGGCTGCTGTGAGCCGTCCACGGCGGTTTTGGTCAGCGTCCATGTAAAGTTGCTCATATACTTCCACACGGGCATGACCTTGATTTTGCTGTCGGTGTAGGCGGTTTCGGGAAAGTCAAACTGTACCTGCGCGCTCGGATGGCTGTGAGAGCCGCCTCCCGAACCGCCCCCGGAATCATTGCCCGGATTATCCGGAGTAGGTGTGGGTGTAGGCTCAGCCGGATTTGTCGGAGTGGGTGTCGCCGGCTGCTCCGGAGTGCTTGGGGCAGACGGAGGAGGCGTCGGTGTGGAATTTTCCGGCGTGACCTTGTCGATCAGATCGTCGGATTCGCCCTTTGTCACCGGGTCATTGGGATGGATCTTGCCGTCGTCCGTATCCCCAATGATATCTTCCTCGCGGCCTACGATGACATATCCTTTATTGCCGTCTTTGATATCATCCTGGTCATCATAGCCGCTGTGCCCCTGCGTATTTTTTGCCTCGTCGTCCTTTCCGCTGACCCGCACGAGCATTTTGATGATCTCCGCGCGGGTGATGGGATCGTCGGGGCGGAAGTACCCGTCAGGATAATCGGCGGAATCGAGGATGCCGGCGTCGATCAGGGCCTCGATGTACCTCTCTGCCCAATGCCCGTCGATGTCGGAAAAACTGGGCGGAACTTTTTCCGCGTTCCCGGTATCCATCTCCAGTTCTTTTGACAGGTCGGCGGCGAACTCGCCGCGGGTGATGATTTCATCCTGCCGGACGAAGTTTTCCGGATGCAGGCGATATGCCGTATAGATCACGCCGCACACCAGAAAAAGGAGAACCAGGGCGAGGATTCCAATGCGTTTCCCTTTTTGCTTCATTGGTTTACAATCCTTTCTTATTAATTTTGACTATGAAAAAACCGGAATCACAATCTGGTTCCGGCTTCAAGTCCTTATTGGCTATTGTGGATATCCTTGTTATCGCGGTCGGTGTTTCACATTTCTCCCATTGTCATATTCATGCGCTCGGTTTCAACTCCCGCCATGACCTCGTCAATGGATACGAAGCCGTGATAGCTGATGTAGCCGGTTTCGGCAAACAGACCGTACTCTCCGGCGATGCGCTGCTCTCCGTATTTCTTGAAATCATAGTATGCATCCAGCTCGCTGTCGTAGTCGAAGTGGCCGGATTCCATGATCATGTACCGGCCATATTCTTCCGGAGAGGAAACGCCGGGAACAAAGTCGAAAAGGTCAAGCTGGCTTAAAAGGTTCCGAGCCTGCGTGAGATCGGCGGGAGACGCCATTTGAAGCGCCGCTTCCGTTTTCTGGCGGCAGCCGTCGTCCAAATCCTGAAAGCTGGCGCACAGCCTGTTTAGCTCATAGAGGTTTTCTTCTGTATCCATCAGGTCAATCAGCGCGGCGGGCAGCTCGCTGCCATCATACTGCAGACGCACATCCTCGTTCTGGATTCCCGCGCGCATCAAGGCGCGTTCAATCTGGCAGTCCTCTACCGGCAGGTACAGCCATGCAATATCCTTGGTATCTTCCGGGAGGCTTCGGTCTGTAACCGCCACGGTCAGCAGAGTATCGCCGCTATACCGATAATCAGGGAAATACAGCCCGTCATAGTAAAGCTCCAGCTCCATGCCGTTTTCGTAGACCACACCGTAAGGCATGATGGTCCCTTCTTCATTCAGCAGAAGGGAGAGAGCTGTTTTGTGGAAGTCCACGGTTCTTAGATCATCCTCGGTCAGCCCGCCGTGAAGGTTCATGTGGTGCTTTCGGCCAACAGCAGCCAGATCTGTAAAACCCTGAACGACCGTTACACTCTGGCAACAAAAGGTCAGGTTGATGAGATCCGTCATATTGGAAAAGTCCTGGCTGACGGCGGCGCCCTGGAATTGGGCAAGTTCATATTTGTCAAAGCTCTCCAGCCGTTTGGCGAGATAGTCCAGTTCATCCACATTGATTTCGGTTTCTTCCAATCGTTTGAGGATGGAATAATCTCCGCTAAGCTCCTTGACAAAGCAATCATGTATGGCAATGTGTCCGATACCGATGGCTTGGAGGTTTTCATAGATTCCTGCATAATCCGCTATGGGGAAGCACACGGCGACAGGCGACAGGTCGGGCCGCTGATGATTCGCTAAGATAGTTTGGATCATTGTGTCACCTCCAGCAATTTTGCGTCGACCCACCGCGTTTTTCCGGATTTCATCGTTTCATACTCGACAAAGAGTCGGGAGTCAAGCTCAACATAGGAAATGTCGAGATCGGATTTTTGCGGCCGGTAGGCTTTATCAGCGTCGTACTTATACCAAACGCATAGTTTGAGCTTCCTTCCGTCGTCGGTATCAAAGTAACAAATGAGCGCGCGATTACTGTTCCATTTTTTCATGACAAGCGTGCCGGTGAAGCTGCCCGCCCCCTCCGGGAAATCGTATTCCTTCATGGGGAAGCCCATATCCATGACTTGTTTTTTCGAGAATCCGCGTCTTATCATTTTTCGATCCTCCTTTTTCAATGCTCCAGCGAATAACTGGCATAGCCAGAACGGGCGATAATCATAGCGCCTATGATGACCTTCAGCAGCTCATCGCTCACGATGCTCTCATCGGCAAGGTCGGCGGCCGTGATCCGTTTCTCGTTGGTGTAGACACTTTTGGCGGTTTGGTACAGGATGTAGTTGTTCGTGCTGATGCCGCGGAGCTTGACCTTTGTAAAGTCAATATCGTTTTCTGTTATAGCTCCTGCTACGGCTTTCCACAGTTCGGCGTCAGCGGTGAGCAGATGCAGATCTGCAATGAATATCGGAGGCTTGCGGATTACATCCTGCATGAACTGCCGCCATACCCAAGCAAGTCGTTCCATATGCCGGCCTGATACAGTTGTCCGTGGAAGTCGGCGGCGGCAAGGTGGATTCGAGTTTTGGCGCGGGGATTTTTCAGATGGGCAAAACACTCGATGACGAGATCATAATAGGTCACTGCTCCAGCCTCAATGCGCTCCTTGAGCCATGAACAGTGCTTGGATTTACATTTCTTTTTTTTGTAGTCCGTGCAATAACGGCAGTCGACGTCATCGGCGGAATATCTGGAATTACCGATCTGGAAGCCGCTGCTCCTGGGTGAAAAGTTAGGAGGAAGCAGCAGCATCTGTTCGATTCCGGCAAGCCTGGTGTTACACATAAAGTGTCTGGACATGGCGTTTTTTCCTTTCATTTTGTTTTAAACGCAAAAAAGCAGCGGAGTCTTTGCAGCCGTTTTGGTGGCTGCAGACCCCGCCGCTTTTATATTGAATAAGCGCTTACATATTCATTTGTGGCGCCTGACCCTGCGCCTGGGCGATTCGTTCCTCCACATCAGGAACGATGCACTCGATCTGCTCTCTGATCTCTCCCAGCTTTTTTTCGCTGTCATAGGTCAGTTCATAGCCGCCCTCCAGCATTCCCTTGATGCATTTGTACATCTCGGAGAATTGTTCCGGCGAAAACAATTTCTTTTCAGGTATCAATCCGGAGCGGACGGCGAAGTCCTCTTTGGCGGAGGTATATTTGTTGATGAAATAGTGGCCGAGGCCAACGCCGGTTCTATCGTAGTCTCGTTCCCAGGTTACAAACTTGTACCCATAGTTTTTCTCCATTTCCAGTCCGGCGAGTACATACCCATTAAAGTCGGCCAGCAGCCGGTAATCCTCGTCCAGACTTTTTGCGTGGAGGATAGGCGCCAGTTCCATCGCCGTCATGTATTCTCTGACCATGTCGGCAATAGGCGCTGTACGGTCATACAGATCGTTTGCCTCGGGAGTATTAAGATCGCCGGGGGCCTTGCATAGAAAACCGGGGGCCTCGACCCGGAAGGCCGGCTGGCCGTTCAGCAGAACGGGAAGCCTGCCGTTTTTGGCGGGCGTGGTTTCTATTCCTTCGTTGGCGAGGATGCGGTAAAGCTCGGCAAAATATTTTTCTCTGTCCATAGGATACCTTCTTCCTTAATTCTGTCTGAAAATCGAGTAGGAGGGGGTGGTTAACTCCCGTCCTCTCACACCACCGTACGTGCGGTTCCGCATGGTTTAAAAGAAGATGATAGAAAAACAATGTATGCAGAGATGAGCAGAATTACAAGACATTTTGTCATAATTAATGACTATAATGAGAAAAGATCACTTTTAGTGAATATTGCCGAATGGTTAGAAGGTGGAGATTACTTTAATTTCATAAAAAAGGCTCAGGATGAGATGAAAGAGGTCTTTGATGAAGTCCGCATAGTAAATGTTGGTTCGCGAGCGGCATGTAATATCTGCAGACCATTTGCTGAGAAAAAGGGTCCATGTTAAAATTTCGGACAGTATGATAAGATACACCTGAAGAAAAGGAGCTTATCGAAATGTCCAAAAATCGAAAGAAATACGATGAAGAATTCAAAAAGCGTGCGGTGCGAATGAGCTGCAGCAGCGAACGTCCGGTCACAGCGGTGGCCGAGAGCCTCGGGGTCACGAGCAACATGATCTACCGCTGGCGAAAGAAATACACGCCTGACGGAGAGAAAACTCAGATGGCTGCGCAGCAGGACGAGCTGGGCGAGCTTCGCAGAAGGATAGCGGAATTGGAAGAGGAAAATTACATATTAAAAAAAGCGTCGGCCTTCTTCGCAAAAAATCAGAAGTGACGGATTTTTATGACCTGATGAAAAACGAAACCAAATACGCCAAGGCGAAGTGGGCCGAAAAACTTGGCGTTTCCACATCCGGATTTTACACCTGACTTCACGACCGAAAGCGGCGGCAGGCGTCCGGCGACGAATTGCGTGAGAAGGTCGTATCTGTTTTTAATGAAGGTCAAGGCGTCTATGGGGCCGACCGTATCTGCGGTATTCTCAGGCGCAACGGGGATTCGGCATCCTACCCGGTCGTAAAGCGCATCATGTCGCACGAAGGCCTGAAATCCTACCACCTGCGTCGCAGACAGCGGTCTTTGACAGACAGCAGAAAAGCGCGCGGAGCCAGGTATGAGAACCTGACGAAGGGGCTTGAAATAGAAAGGCCGCTTCAGGTTTTGTCCAGCGACATCAGTTATATCCGAACCGGCGAAGGCTTTGACTACCTTTGCCAGATCCGCGACGTCTACAGCAATACCGTTCTGGCTTCCTGTCAGGCGGAGAACATGAAAAAGGAGCTTGTCCTGAAAACGTTGAGAGCCGCTCAGGATCGCTGGCGTTTGCCTGCGGGCGTGATCTTCCACAGCGAGCGTGGCAGCCAATACACATCAGTACACATCAGCCGAGGTAATGGCGCAAGTGGCCGGTTATGGCTGGAATCAGAGTTTTTCCAACGTAGGCAAACCGGGCGACAACGCCTGGAGCGAGAGCTTCTTTTCGATCCTGAAAAAGGAGATCGTGCACTGGCGGTTCTATCCTACCCGCGAAACCGCGCGGCAGGCCATATTTGAATATATTGAGGTGTTTTATAACAGGCGCAGGGTTCAGAAACGGCTGGGCTACCTCAGCCCGATCCAATTCCTGAACGCCTGGAACAAGCGGGCTTTACCATGTAGTGCTTAGCATATTGTCCGAAATATCGTTGACTTCTCAAAGTAATAAATGTAAACTGAGTTCAAGACGCTATCTATGCTATAATATAGCAATGAATAATCGCAACAGATGAAACATCACATTTACACTTATAACAATATCCATAAAGTGTATTTGGCGACTGGTTACATTGCCGATTGGCAAACCAAATTCAGGAATACAAGGTGGGCGAAAGACGGGTTTGCAGATCAGTTAGAAATACCAAAAAGTGGCTCAAATTGACAAAATAAATTCTTCTTAAATACTTAAAAGGAGGTCAAATATGTCAATCGTAACTGTAGATTTTGATGGAACTTTATATCAACATAATTCAGTTATGGCTATGCTTAAAGCTGGGAGAAAAGCATTCACTTTAAAACAATGGGTTTTAATAGTCATGAATTTTTTAAACGGTTCTGTAAACAGGACGAGAGGAAATAAAGTGGATTATCGTGTTGTTTTACTAAAATCATTTTTTTACCAAATGAAAGGGAAAAATATGGACGAGATGCATACTTTTTTTGAGTCCATAGCCAATACCGGGCGTCAGAGTATTAATTATGATTTGGTTTCAAGGATAACTAAACATTTGGAAAATGGAGACCGCGTGATCATTCTATCAGGGGCTTTGCAGCCATTTCTTGAAGAATTTATTCGACAGCTGGATATGCGAGCAGATGCGATTGGAACATCATTACTTTATGATGAAAGAGGGCTCTGTACAGGTGAAATCGGTAGAATAAACCATGGAGTTGATAAAGTAAATAGGTTGAAACTTTGGATAAAGGAAAATGATGCTAGCGGAGAATCAATTTGGGCATATGCAGATAGTGAATCTGATATTCCTCTACTAGAATTTGCCGATAAAGCAGTTGTTGTTCAGCCGTCAAATGCAATGAAAAAAATTGCAGAATCAAAGGGGTGGGAGATTTTCTATAACTAATGCCTCCGTTCAAATTGCACCGTGATAACGTGTTTGTTTAATTATTTACCGGCAACACGTCATTCATATGTAATGCATTCGCGTTATAGAATGTGGAGTTACAGCTTCTCCATGATATCAAGCAGGCTCTGGTAGCTGTCCACATCATGATAAACCACGTCATCTGTGGAAATTTCATTGAACAGCCGCTTGGCGCAGGCTATTTTGGCTTGCTCGATGGGACGTAGGTTCAAACTTTCCATTGTGCCTTTGGTCTCTGCGATTTATCATAATTTCGATTATGCTGTTAATAATTTTATCTATTGTTCTCCCTGCTTTCTTGGGAGTATGTAACATTCTAATATGCAAACTCAGGCGATGGCCTCCAGTAGAGTTTCTAAAAAACGCAAAAAATCGCCCGGCAATGAACCGAGCGACAAGCATAAAGCAAAGCGCAAAACGCCTAAGATCCCAGTAATACAGGCACTTTCGGCCATAGATACAACAAAACCCACCTCGTAATGAAGTGGGTTTTATTGTATCAACCATTGTTGATGATGTGGTGGAGACGGAGAGGAGCGAACTCTTGACCTCCGCGTTGCGATTTTTAATCGCGATGTCAAAAATTTCCGGTGAAAGGATAGGCGAAAATTTTTGACCGAATTTTTTGCTCTTTATCGGGGCCTGCTTTAAGCACAGCTTGCGCTCCCAGCTGAGCTACATTTTGTTATATCAAGTGTCCAATCTTAATTGCATTAAGGTATGAAAAAACCACAAGGTTATTTGGCCTTGTGGTTTATCGTTGTTGGTGGAGATAAGCGGGATCGAACCGCTGACCTCTTGAATGCCATTCAAGCGCTCTCCCAGCTGAGCTATACCCCCGTATGTGGCAAGACCCTGTATTCATGCGGTTTTGCCGTGTTTGTCATTGTCTGTGGATGATTTCGCTTTGCGGGTGGTTTTACCGTTCCGATGCCCTCCCAGCTGAGCTATACCCCCACGGTCACTCAAAACCAAACAACAAGAAATCAATTGCTAAACTCACCATACTTGAGAGTCAGTCCAGGTTACCCTGCTTGACTCTAAGTACC